>USGH01000280.1 GCA_900554225.1 uncultured Eubacteriales bacterium
TCATAATCAAGATCATTCAGTGCATTCGCAATATCGATTGCCTTCATACAACATAGCCCTCCTCGTTCAGGTATATCTTCAGTTTATTTCTGGTGCGCATCAGCATGGACTTCACCTTACTTTCGCTCATTGCACATTCCTGAGCGATTATGCTTATCGACTGCATGTGCCAATATCGTCGGATAAACACAACCCGTACTTCCGGTTTCAATGAACGGAGAAATGTATTCAGCGTATCTCTCAGGGTAGTCATATCCACAAAATCCTCTACACCATTTTTGTCAGGGATACACTCCGCAAGTTCGTCTATCACCAATACCGATTGTGCGGCACCGCGTTTCTTCGCAGTATTTCTTTCCAACCGCTTTATAGAAAGCTGTCGAGTGATCCTAGCCAGAAATGCCTTGAGGTAAATCGGACGTTCTGGCGGGATCGTTTCCCATGCCTTCAGATACATATCGTTCACAACTTCCTTCGCGTCTTCTTCATCCCACAGTATACCGTATGCAATCGAATGGAAATACCGTCCATAAAGCTGTTCTGTTTCTGAAATAGCTGTCTCGGAGCGATTCCAAAATAGTTGTATTATGGATTCGTCAGTCATATTGTACCTCCTTTGATCGAATTGAAAAGCCTTTCACCCTATAGTATCGGAAAAGCGGTGCTGTCGTTGCATAATTCTTTGCCAAAATTTCAGGCTATCTATAGTATAGCATATATGAATATAAAAAGTACGATCTACCTGTGTGGAAGATCGCACTTTTCTGTCTGCATGACGAATTTAGGGAACCTCTGAATCATGCAGCATTATCCTGTTGCCGGTGGATATACAGGCTGATTTTTGGGCTTGTGTAGGAAAATCGCCGCAAAATGCAGCCGTTCATATTCCTTTTTTTGCTCCTATTCCTGAAAAAGGGCAGACTGCCCCTATATCAGGTTGTGGAAAGTTTTCGTCCGGCGATGGCCAGAGCGTATAAATTGGCACAAGTGAACATGGCATACAGACGGTTCTCGTTCTTCTTCAACCCACGATATACCGTTTTCTTGTACCCAAACTGACACTTGATGATCCGGAATGCGTGCTCTACTTTACAGAAAATTTGCGGTTTTCCATGCAGCGTTCCCAGTCGATGGCGTTGTCGCTAACCTTAAAAGCCCATATATTCGAGCTTTTCAGCGCAAAAATAACCTTAATCAGAGTTTCCCTAACAAAGCGACACGAAAAAAGAGCGGATCATCTCCGCTCTCTTCCCGGATTTCTGTTATTCTCCCGTATCCGCGATATAGGATAGCACCGCGTGTGCAAAATCGACCCCGAAAGCGCGCATAGCTTCCTCGGAGATCACGTGTCCCGGCAGACCGAAATAGGGCGTTTCCAGTGTGATAACCAGCTCGGATTCCGCACGCCGCGCGAAATAATTCTTGCAGTTCGGAGAGTCCTCATGGTTCCACTGCTCGTTCGGACCCACGTCGTTTTTGCGCTCGTATGTCAGCGTATGTCCGGCGGTTTCTTTTTCGAGATATGCGGAGAACCGGTCGTTCCGCGCCTCCATGGACTCCGTGCTCCGGCTGATAAACGGCACATCGTTCTGCTCCCACATGTGCCACGGCGAATGGAAATCGAACGCATAGGCAACGGTGTGGCTGTCGGCAAAAGCCCGGATCGCACGGACGGAAGCATAGATGGATTCCGCGCCGTCCAGAGGATAGTCACGGTTGTGGTCGTACGGTGCGCGGTTCTTGCCCTGATCGCCATCGACCACGCCGTCATAATCCACGCACGGCACACAGAGGATCGCGTATCCCTCGGGCAAAGCTTCGATGAGCGTCGAGAGGACCCCCTCAAGGACATAGCTCCCCGTTGATTCACAGGCGTGGTGGCGCGCGGTCAGAAGGATATATTTCCCACCCTCGCCGTACCGCACGCAGGGGACGCTTCTGCCCTTTTCACTGACACAGAATTCCGCTGTCTTCAAGCCATGCTCGGCGCAGAACGTCGCGAAGCGCGTCGGCTGATAGAGCATATCGTGTGCGAAACAGACCCGGTTCTCATCCGCGCCAAAGGTGTATGTGAACGTGTCGCCCGCAATATCCGTGCCGGCCCATGCCCAGTGGATCCCGTCGCGGCTGACCGCAGGGCCGAACCGACCGACGCGATTCCGGCTTGGAAAACGGAACGTTACCGTCTCTCCGGCGGCATCCTCCACGCAAAACGCCCAATAAAACCAGTCGTCGATGGTGGTGCGCAGGTCCCGTTCGATGTAGACGGTGTTGTCTTTGATCTCTTGAACGATCGCGTTGCCGCCCGGAAAATCCGTTACAATCCGCATGCTTCAGTCGCCCCCTCCTTCTCCGTCGTTCCCCGCGGTCAAAATGGCGAGATCCTTCGCCACCGTCGGCGCGATTTTCTCGGTCAAGGACACAAACGTGTCGGTGCCCTTGTAATACACTTCCATATAATTATAATAGGTGTCCCCGCTGAAGGTACTCAGCCCAATGTCATACGCCGCGGAGGCAAAGATAATATCGAGCATTTTCGCGGATCCCTCGTCGCGGGCATAGCGGGATTTGAGCAGCGTTTCCTTGTAGAGCGGCACCAGTCCGGTGTGGGAATCGCGGCTCATTGCCTCCAGGATCAGACCAACGTTTTCGTATTCCTCCCCCGGCAGCGTGATCGGGAGAGTCGCCATCGTACCGCCGGAGGTCAGCGCGTAGTATTTCTCCTGCGATTCGTCGAATTTCGGGAACGGGATGATGCCGATGTCGCTTTCCATATCGCGGTAATTGGATACCGCTTTCATGGACGAGCCGATGAAGAGACTATGGTTGTCCTTGAAGATCGCCTGCGCATCTACGCTGCCGTCGTGGATATTCTTCGCGACCTTCATGAACATATTGCTGCCGTTATGCTTCTCAAGGATCGTGGACAGGACGTGCAGCGCGTATTCGTTGCCGGGGATCGCGAACACCGTCTCGCCGTTCTCGTTCTGGTCGATGTATTTAACGCCCGCGCCGGTCACGAGAGAGCCAAAATAGAGCTTG
>USGH01000281.1 GCA_900554225.1 uncultured Eubacteriales bacterium
CAACGGCGCAAAGGCGTGCAAGAACCGCAGACGGCTGTATCTGCTGCGAGAGGGTGAGACATTTCCGCTGATCCTTTCGCTCTCGACCGGCTCCCTGAAAAGCTTCACCCGCTACCTCATGCGCATTCTTCCGAAATACAAGAATTCCAACGCCGTGGTCACGCGGCTCACGATGAAGACGGTGACCAGCCGCACAGGGGTCTCCTATTCGCAGGTGCAGTTCTCCGTCGCGCGTGTCCTAACCCCAGAGGAATACGCGATCGTGTCCGCTCTGAGCGAACAGGTGAAGAAGATGAGCACCCATGTCGCCTATGACACGGAGGAAACAAGCGGCGTAAACACGGAAACAGGAGAGGTGCTGGAGCCGCTCCAGTAAAGAGATAGGATACAAGGGAAACCGTATGGCGGAGCGGCGCTGGCTGCTCCGTCCCGATACGGTCCTGGAAAGGATGTACATATGGAAAACTATCGTTTGGTCACAACGCTCCAAGAACTGCGGACCTATCTTGCCGGAGCAGAGGTGGTGGCGTTTGACTTTGAGACCTCCCCCGATGAGGGGTACCGCGAGGACACAAAGGCGGCCCTCGATCCGCACAGGGCGCATATTGTCGGCGTCAGCTTTTCCGTGGAGGAAGGAACGGGGGTGTATGTGCCTGTGGCGCATCGGGTCGGCACCAATATCGACAGAGATACCTTTATCAGGTATCTTACGGCATTCCTCACGGATACGACCGTTACAAAGGTTGCCCACAACATCGCCTTTGAATCCTCGATGGCGTATGCGATGGGCATTGTGATCCAGGCACCCGTGTACGACACGATCTGTGCGGCGCAGATGAGTCTGAAAAATGACTACGCGTTCCGCAGGCTGCAGGAATGCGGTCTGAAACGACTGGCGGATGAGCTTTTTGGAGAGCCGCTCCCTTCGTTTTCGAGCGTCACGGACGGAAAGCACTTTGATGAGCTGGACGCGCGGGACGAGGAAACCATCCGCTACGGCTCCGCGGACGCTGACTTTGCGCTGCGCCTCTATCATGCGTTCAACGACTGGTTCGAGCGGTATCTTCCGAAGCACAGGCGCATTGTGGAGGAGATCGAAAGTCCTACCGCCGTGTATCTTGGCATCATGAAAACAAACGGGATCCCGATCGATCTACCGCTCATGCAGAAACGGAAGATCGAAGCGGAGGTGGAGATGGAGCGCATCCGCCGGGAGATTGAATTTCTCATCGGCGAAGTGAATATCGGCGCGAACTGTTCCACGCAGGCGTTCAAGAAGTATCTGTATACAGATCTGGGTCTGCCTGTTCTCAAGACTACAGAAGTGGGCCGGGAGGCGGTGGATGACATGACCATGATCCTTCTGAAGGAGTGGTGCGACGTCCATCGCCCGGAGCTGTCGCCTCTGTTTACCCTCGTGCAGGAGTACCGCAAGTGGTGCAAGATCAAGTCCACCTACATCGATGGGTACTTGAAATACATCAATCCCGTGACAGGCTGCATCCATCCGGATCTCTTTGCGTTGTCCACCGATACAGGCCGCATGAACAGCTGCAACCCGAACTGCCAGAATATGCCGAGAAAGACCAATGACCCCATTGGCGTGCGCAACTTCATCAAAGCGCCGGACGGCTGCCTGATCCTCTCGCTCGATTTCTCGCAGATAGAACTGCGCGTCGGGTCGTTCTACTGCCGGGATGAGAAAATGCTGGAGACCTACCGGAATGGCGGAGACATCCACGCACAGACCACGTCCGTTATCTTCGGTGTGTCCTACAAGGAGGCACAGGACAAGCACTCTGCAAACTACAAGGAGCATCGGACGATCGCCAAGAACGTGAACTTCGGCACGTTTTACGGATTGTTTCCCAGAGGACTGCAAAAGACGCTGAAGTTCAAGGCAGGGATCGATAGATCTTTGCGGGACTGTGAGGCGATACTGTCTAACCTCAAAGCCGGCTACAAGGGACTGACCGCATGGCAGGCGGAGACGAAAGCGATCGCCGCAAAACGTATGTACTCCGAAACCTGGCTCGGCAGACGCCGGTACCTGCCCGGTATCGCCTCGGACGATTGGGGCAAAAAGTCCTTTGCGGAACGCTGTGCCCTCAATACGCCGATACAGGGGACGGCGGCGGACATACTGAAGCTTGCCATCACAAGGATACTTACAGGACTACCGGAACGGGAATGGCTGCGGCCTATTCTCCAGATACACGACGAGCTGACCTTTATCATCCCGCAGGACAGGCTATCGGAAGCGGTGGTGTTTGTCCGGCAGTGCATGGAGGAAAAGCCGTTTCCGGAATTTGACCTGCCGCTCCTTGCGGAGGCGTCCGCGGGACCTACTTTTGGAGCGATGGAAGAATGGGAGGAATGATCATGTACAGAAACAGTGAAGGCTATGCCGATCCGACAGCGGGAGCAGCAATGCGCCAGATGATGAAAGAATACCGCCAGCAGCAGAAACAGCACTATGCAGACAAGAACCGCAGGAAGGTGTATGTGGCCTCCCGGTACGCTGGAAACGTAGAGGCAAACGTAAAAGCCGCCACCCGCTATTGCCGCCTGGTCATTGACCGGGGATATATGCCGATCGCGAGCCACCTTCTGTATCCGCAGATCCTGCACGATGACGACCCTGCCGAGCGGGAGCTTGGGATGCTGTTCGGTCTGGCACTGCTCCGTGACTGCGATGAGGTGTGGGTGTTCGGTGAGGTGTCGCCGGGTGTTGCACGCGAGATCGAGGAGGCGAAACAGCTACACAAGCGGATCCGGTTTATGGAGGAGGTGGATGCATGATGGAAGTATCCGCACAACAGGTTCTTCTCAGTCTGTTCAACGCACAGGATACCGTTTGCCTGCGTGTGTTTGCAGACCGTAAGGACGACATGTATACAGGGCAGAAGCTGGCTGTGGAATGCGGTAAATTTGCGTCTATCGAAGATACGCTGAAGCGGCACAATGCTCTGCACCGCGGCATCTTCTATGTGGTCAACTACGGCGGCCACGATGATG
>USGH01000282.1 GCA_900554225.1 uncultured Eubacteriales bacterium
ACGCGCCTCGAAGCTGCCAAGCGTGACATACAGCCGTTCCGCGTATCGAAGCCCGATATTCGCTCTGGCACAGGCTGCCGCGTCTCCACGAAAATGGATTCTGCCGTCCATGGTGGTCTCTCTGGTGTAGCCGAGCGCGTCAATCTCCTCGCCAAGCAGACCTTCCAGACCGAACATACACGTGGCTGTATACAAATAAGGTTTGGTTTCCGATGCGGTCATACCGTTTTTTCTCCGATCCGATTGTCATTTCTGTTCTCCCGCTCCCGCTGTACGGCGGATTCACGGGGAGATGTTGTTTTCTGTAGTGTAAACGAGAAGCGGCACCATTTGCCATATTCGCTTTCCACCCAGATTTTTTCTTTGTGCGCCTCGATGATCGTCCGCGCGATATAAAGTCCGAGTCCCACGCCTGTTTTGTCGAGTCCCCTGCTCCTGTCGCTCTTATAGAACCGGTCGAACACATAAGGCAGATCCTCTGCCGTGATACCGACGCCTTCGTTGTACACGCTGACTGTCACCTTGCCGTTTTTTTCGTGGATCCCGATCTCGTATCTGCCGCCCTCGTTCGAGAATTTGATCGCGTTGTCGCAAATGTTGTAGAGAATCTGGTGGATCGCGTCCCGGTCGGCGTTTACAAACATATTGTCGCTGTCTGCGTCGAATACCACATCAAGTTTTTTCGCTTCCAGACGTTGTTCGGAGGTAATGATGATCTCCCGCGCCAGCTCACAGATGTCAAACGGCGCCATATTGAATTTCCGTTCCCCCGCCTGGATCCGTGTGATGTCGAGCAGGCTGTTGACAAGACGGGAAAGTCTGCGAACCTCGCCCGCGATGATCTCCAGATAGTGGTTCGTATTCTCCGGCGGGATTGCTCCGTCCAGAATGCCCTCGATGAAGCCGGATATGGTCGTCATCGGCGTGCGCAGGTCGTGGGAAACATTCGCAAGGAAGAGACGGCGCATTTCCTCATTGTGTTCCAGAGAGGCTGCCTTATTGTTGATGGTTTCCGCTAGCTCCGCATTCTCGTCGTTCCCGTTTACCGGTACGCGCACATCGAAATGACCTGCCGCAAATTCCTTTGCCGCCTTGTTCATCGCGCGGATCGGAGAGACAAGCCGCTCACTGATGAGGTACACAGCAATCAGCGCGGCAAGCATCAGCCACAGGCTGGACATAATGATCGTCTTGATCATGGCATCGAGCAGTGCGTCCATGGCGGAATGAATCGTCGCAGCCAGCACGGAACCGACCACCTTGCCATCGAGAGATGTGATCGGCAGAATGCTCACGATGTGGTTATCCGTAAAGAAGCCATCCAGATCGTCATTGCGGGTCACGGCTCCGTTTTCGGCGAGATTTTCCATCACGGACGGAGGATAGGTCAGCCCGTCCGTCACAGAGCCGTCCTCCGTCAGATACTGCTTGGACAGCTCCGAGCCTGCCGCCAGTCGGATATGCCCGTCCCCATCGGAAATGAGCACCACGATGCTGTCCACATTGATGCTCATCATATTGAGTACCGGCAGAATATCGCTGAGCGACTCATCGAGATACGCGCCAAAGCTTGCCTGCCCGCTCTCGTTGTAATCGTCGATCACGTAATTGGTGATGGAGTACGCGACATTGGATACCGTCCGCATCCTCGTGTTCTCGTCGTAGGAATTGACCAGCGTCGTAATGATGGTGGTGGACAGAACGATACTTAGGATATTGATGAGCATGAACGCGGAGATATACTTGATAAATACGCTTTTGAACATACTGTAGCTCCTGTGCTATCGCATATAAACCGACAAAAACTTGACGCCCGTTTTGCGCAGACGTCAAGTTTCGTGTTTCTCTTACAGGTAGGCGCGGATCGCCGGATTTCGGTTCGCCGCGCGATTCGCAATCTTACTGGAGCAGCTCAAATTTATAGCCGACGCCCCATACGGTTTTGAGCGACCACTTGTCCGATACGCCCTCGAGCTTTTCACGGAGTCTCTTTACATGTACGTCCACGGTTCGGGAGTCGCCGAGATAATCAAAGCCCCAGACCTTGTCGAGCAGTGCGTCTCTCGTGAATACGCGATTGAAGTTGGACGCAAGGAAGTAGAGCAGCTCCAGTTCCTTCGGCGGAATATCGACCGCTTTGCCGTTGAGCTTCAGCTCGTATTTATTCTTGCTGATCTCGATGTTCTCGAATTTGATCGTTTCATCGTCGTTCTGGTTGTCGTGCGCGGAATACCGGCGAAGAACCGCTTTGACACGTGCAGACAGCTCCTTCATTTCAAAGGGCTTTGTCACATAGTCGTCGGCTCCCAGCTCCAGACCGAGCACCTTGTCGATCATCTCGCCCTTTGCCGTGACCATGATGATCGGCTTGGAGGAGATTTCGCGGATCTCCCGGCAGACCTGCAGACCGTCTTTGTTCTTCGGCAGCATGATGTCGAGCAGCACCAGATCCGGCTCATACATTTTGAAGTAGCTCAGCCCCTCGATCCCGTCTCCGGCGATCTTGACCTCGTATCCCTCGTTTTCAAAATAGATGCGCAGCAGATCACAGATGTTGGCATCGTCTTCAATGACCAGAAGTTTCGTTCCCATTTCTATACCTCACTTTTATTTTTTACATATATTTGAAACGGATCACGGCTTATTCCATGTAGTCCCCGTTATAGCTGACAAGCATTGCTTTTTCCACACCGGGCATATCGGCAAGGCTGCGCACAAACGAGGTGTCGTCGCCTTTGAGGGAAATCGCGTAGGTGATCTCGGTATAATCACGTGTGACCGTTTTCGATTTCACGGCGGCGCGATCCGTATATTGTTGGACGACAGATGCAGCATTTTGTTCCACATCCGGTGCGGAAAAGGCAAGGATCAGGATATATGCCTCTCCGCCGCGCTGTTTTTGGGAGAAGAAGTAAAGCATTCCGCCGACAATGAGCGAACCGATGACTGCAAGCGGATATAAACACGCTCCCAGTACGATTCCCACGCCGATTGACCAGAACAGTTACACAAT
>USGH01000283.1 GCA_900554225.1 uncultured Eubacteriales bacterium
TTTTGGAACGTGTACCTGCCGTGAACCACTGTGCGCCGTACTCTCCCCCCACGCGGATCATATCCTCCACGCAGTCGAAAAGATACGGTCTGGTTTTGATGATCGCTCCCCATGCCGCCCAGATTGCCGGTGTACCGGAGCTTGTCCTCTCCAGTGCATATCGAAGTCCCGCACAGTTTTCCCGATGGAGTGCGAGATTGCATACTTTTTCCATATCCTTGGGATCCGTGGCACGCTGGGCGTAGACGTTGACCATGATAAAGCTGTCGTAGCCGTTGGCGTGCGCGATCCGTTCGACGGATTTGAGCGTATTGTCGAGATGATCGGGATGCGCCGTAGAGGGATTGATGCCGATACAGACAAGCGGTTTTGTGCCGACCGTGCCGAGAAGATACCGATATTCCTCATAGGTATCCGGCACGTAGATCCATTTTTTCCGATCGTAACCGCACGGCTCCGTTTCTCTCGCAAGCGCGTCGGCAAAGGATAATGTGGCAATTCTGTCCGTTGTGGACTGTGGTTTGTGTGCCATACCGCACCCTCCTTACAGACGGAGCAGCGCGCTCAGCTCATCCGCATTGTGGACAATTGCCGCAGCACCATGTTCCCGCAGTACATCCTCCGCGCGATACCCCCATGCCGCACCGACAGGCACCATACCGGCATTTTTCGCCGTTTCCATATCGATGTGGGAATCTCCGATATACCAGACCTCCGCCGGATCGACATTCCAACGCTTTGCCAGAGCGAGCGCACCGGACGGATCGGGCTTGGAAGGATAGCTGCCGCCGCCGATCACGGTATCGAATACGCCTGGACAGAGCTTTTCCACCATCGGTACCGCATGCCGTTCCGCCTTATTGGTATTGACCGCAAGGGGGATCTGATGGGTACGCAAGGTATCGAGCACAGCATCCAGTCCCGGATACAGGGTGGTGGAATCACAAAAATGTGCATCGTAGATGGCGGCGTATCGGCTGCGGCACGCTTCCACCTGCTCCTCGTCGTGCTGCACCTCTTCCGGCAGACAACCGCGTATGTATTCCCGTTCCCCCTCGTTGATGGAGACAAGCACACGCGCTTTGTCGATCGTCGGATACTGAAATTCCGTGAGCATCCGATTGACGCACCAGAGTGTGTCGGGCAAGGTGTAGGCAAGGGTTCCGTCCAGATCAAAAATGACGGCTTTCGGTGGTGTTTGCATGGTTTTCTCCTTTTTCCGGCGTGAGTCCGGTCTCTCTCCGCGTTTGTACGGGAGCTTGCAGTCGTTTGTATTCATGTGGGTCTGGTAATACATGCCGCGGAACTGGGTCGGCGGGACACCCTCATGATACTGGAAATATTTGAGAAAGTATTTGTAATCGGAAAAGCCCGTGGAGGTCGCGATCTCCTTCAAGGCGTAATTCGTTGACAGCAGCAGGGACTTGATCGCCTGCATCTTTTCCGCGTCGATGGCTTTTTTGAGGGACATGCCGTAATACTTGCGGTACAATCGGTTCGTGTAATCCTCGTTGTAGCCAAACTGCTCTGCCACGCTCCGGACCGTCATCGGCATGTGAGCGTTCGCATTGATCCAATCCCGGATCCGCACCGCCAGCATCGATTCCGCGCTCATGCCTCTCTGTTTCTGCCGCACCAGCTCCATGAGTACCAGCCGAATGAGATAATCCGCCGCCTCTGCCGGGACATCCGGTGTGTTTGCGTAATGCAGGAGCTGATTGGCAAGTACGTCCACATATCCGGCATCCGTGAGCGTGACCATGTGCAGATCCATAAGCGATGCAGGCAGTGTAGATTTCGGCGCAAGATGGAAGTGGAGCCAATAAAACTCCACGTTCTCACTCTCCCGCAGCCCATAATGCGGTACACCCGCACGCAGCAGCAGCACAGCCCCGCGCCGGAGCAGATAGTCTGTATTCCCTTCCCGGATCGCCACTTCTCCGGCGGTCACATACATAATCTCATAGGAGGATATGCGCCGCTTCGGATGGATCCACACCCCGCGCGAGATGAACCGTCCGGCCGACTCGTACTGACAGCTTTCGTATTCCATGCCGTAACCTCCCGCATTCCGTTTCTATCTATTGTATTATAACAGTTTTCTGTCGATTTGACAAGCAGAATCCCGTAAATTTTCCACACGTCCGCCATATGGAGTGCTTTGGGCTCTGCCACGCTGTCATTACGTCGGTTTTTCGATCCATATCCCGGTTTTTGACCCTTGCTTTCCCGCATACGCTTTGTTATAATATAAACAGAATTAAGCGATTATTATAAAACTATTAAATCGCTATTTCACAATTTGTGCATTTACGCCACACCAAAGAAAGGATACTGTTATTATGGGAAAAAGAGCACTTGCCCTCCTGTTGCTTGCCGCAATGCTTGCTGCCTGTGCCGCAAAGGACAACACGACTATAGCAGATACAGAAAATCCCGCTGTGGACACGGAGAGTGTACCGGAAGTCACGGAAACCACGGAGGTACCTGACCTTCCGGCAGATCTGTCCTTTGATGGTGCCACCTTCACCTTTGGCGTGGTGGACAATCCGAATGGCCGCAATCCCATTGTCATGGAGGAGCTGACGGGAGAAGCCCTGAACGACGCACAGTACAACACGGTACAGCAAACGAACGATGCACTCAATGTGTTGGTTGCCGAAACCATCCTGACAGGCGGCTATCCGGCGGCACAGGACGTTATCAAGCTGGTTACTGCCGGGGACGACGTGATTCAGGTGGCAAACATCTACTGTGCAGCCATTCCGCAGCTACTGTCCGGCGGATATGTGATGAGCTATAACGACGTACCGTATATCGATCTGCGCAAAACCTGGTGGGATCAAAAGGTAAGCGAAAATCTGGTCATATCCGCCATTCGCTATGCCGTAAACGGTCATCTGAACGTCACAACGCATGACCTCACCTACTCCCTCGTTTTCTCCAACGATCAGATCGCAGACAACGGATTGGAAAATCCCTAAGATCAGGACAGG
>USGH01000284.1 GCA_900554225.1 uncultured Eubacteriales bacterium
GAATGTATATCCATGAAGCGCCCGGCGTTTCTGGCGGAAACCAGAACGGATTGCAAAAAGGGCATGTCATCACCATCGAGCCGGGTATCTATGTGAAGGGCACCTACGGCTGCCGGATCGAGGATATGCTTTATATTACCGCAGACGGCAAGCGTAACCTCACCGATTGCCCGAAGGAACTGATCGAGGTCTGATCTGTGATAAATATTCATCTGGAACGACTGACGAGCTGTAACCATCCCCTATACGAAAAAGCGATCGAGCTGTACCGCATCAGCTTTCCATATCACGAACAACGTGAGACACCGTCCCGCAAACGGATTCTCGAGGATGAAGCGTATCATTTTGATATGATCTTGGATGAGAAAAACTTTGTCGGACTGGTGCTGTACTGGGAAAATGCGGATTTCCTCTATATCGAACATTTTTGCATTCTACCGGAAATGCGCGGCAGAAAATACGGACAGACCACTCTGGAATGGCTTGCGAAATCCGGCAAATCGATCATTTTGGAAATCGACCCGCCGATGGACGATATGGCACGGCGCAGAAAATGCTTTTATGAGCGGTGCGGATTTGCCGAGAATCCGTATCCGCACATCCATCCGCCATATCATCGCGGCAATGCGGGTCATGCCCTGGTCGTTATGACCTATCCGCATTCCATTGATCCGCAAACCTACGACAGGTTCAATGCGTATCTGAAGGATCACATCATGAACCACGCGTTCTCATAAATCAAAAAAAGCATCCGCACATCAAAAGCGATACGCGGATGCTTTTTCTATGGATGCAGCGCCTTTCTATGCCTTGTCCCAGAAATCCGTGAGGATCCGTTCGAGTGTGTCCGGATCACGTGTGTAGCGGATGTGGTGCCAGTGCGTCGGGAAGAGAAGCTTCATCTCGGGCAGATCGTAACGGTCGTCGATGAGCAGTACCATGCCGCGATCGTTTTCCGAACGGATCACACGTCCCGCCGCCTGCAATACCTTGTTCATCCCCGGGAAGACATATGCATACTCCCGCCCTTTTTCCATTGTGTTCTGGTAGTACTCCGCCATCAGATTCCGTTCCGGCGAGAGACCGGGCAATCCGGTTCCGACGATCATGGCACCAATCAGCGCATTGCCGGAGAGATCGATTCCTTCGGAGAACATCCCGCCCAGCACACAGAATCCCATCACGTGCCGATGCTTCTCGGAGAAGAAGACCTGCAAAAAGCGTTCACGCTCCCGATATGACATGCCGCTTTTTTGCATCACCACCGCGATCTCCGGCGCGATTTGGCAGAACGCACGGCAGACGAGCTTCATGTACGCATAAGATGGAAAATACGCAATGTATTTGCCTGCACGTACACTGGCTGCTCTCGCCAGAATTTCCGCTGTTTCCTCAACCGTGGCGCGCCTGTCCGTAAAGCGTGTGCTGATCCCATCAAAGGCGATAAGACACAGATTCTCTCTGGTATACGGCGACGGCAGCTCCAGATACGTACTGTCCGGCGATCCGGTGACATGCAGATAATATTCTGCCGGGGACAGGGTAGCAGAGAAGAGAATGGAGGCACGCGCGGCAGATAGCATCCGATCGAGAATCCCGGCGGGATCCAGACAAAGGATCTGTGCCGTCACCCGATTGTCTTCACGCGAAACCAAAAAGCAGAATCGTTCATCGGCGTAATCCAGTACCGATAAAAAATCCATGAGTGCGCGGCGATAGGGCAAAAGCTCTCCGACAAGCTCGTGATCGTCTCGGATGTACTGCCGGATCTGGCGCAGCACCACTCCAAGTGCTGTACCGATCTCGCTGGGAATCGTCGTACTGCGGTAGTAGCCGATCTGTACGTCCTGCCCGTCGCGATGGACCAGGGAGCTGTCCTCGTCACAGAGCGCGGTCAGATACCGGAACAGCTCCTCCGCTTGTCCAATGGCGTCCGCAAACGGCGTATCGAGAGGAAACAGCTTCTTCTGGATTTCCCGCAGCGCACCGATCGTCTCATTCGACAACGTGCCGGAGTACATATCGCGCGTCCGATCCGGCAGATTGTGTGCTTCGTCTACACAGAATACGTACCTTTCCCGGCGTGTCACATCCTTGAAATACCGGCGGAAACGGATCCGGTCGTCAAAGAGAAAATTGTAGTCGCATACGATCACCTCGCAATATGCACTGATATCGAGAGACAGCTCATACGGACAGACGGAATACTGCGCGGCGACCTTTCGGAGGTACTCCGGTGTAAAAAACGGGGTTCCGCTTTCCAGCAGAGCACGCATGGCATCGTGTTCGCGGCGCAGATACGGCTGAAAATGCGCACCGGAGCCAATATCATGGAGATCCGGACAGATCGGGCACTTCAACAGCAGCGCGGTTTCGCCGTCGATCGTTTGCGCCGAACAGAGCGATTCCTTGGCGAGAATGAGGATTCCGCGCAGATGGGGGGCAAATTCCCGGAACCGTTCGCAGGTATCGACAGCCGCCTTGCCGGTTATCGTCTTGGCGGTCGCGTAAAAGATCCGGTCGCAGTTGCCGCTGCCAAACGCACGAATTGCCGGATACAGGGACGAGATCGTCTTGCCAATGCCGGTCGGTGCGGATACAAACAGCCGCTCTCCCCGGCGGATGGTCCGATACCCTTCCTTGATAAATTCGGCCTGTCCCTCTCGCATGGTGGAAAAGGGAAACGGCAGCGCACGACACTCCCGGCGCAGGAACGATTCCCGCCCGACGCATCCCGTCCGATCGCCGTATGTATACAAGCGCAATGGCAGCCTCGCCGATTCCCTCGGTGGCGCATATCATGAAAGCGTAACAGACTGCCTGGGCAAAGTGTTCGGGAGATTTCAGCGGATACAGATCGTTTGAGAAGTTGCGCACCGTTTTGTATTCCGTGACGGTATGGCGTTCTCCGTCAAAGGCAATACTATCCGCGCGGCCGTGTATCTCCATGGTGCAGTCTTCCAGTACGGCACGATACGCCAGCTCTTTTTCCG
>USGH01000285.1 GCA_900554225.1 uncultured Eubacteriales bacterium
CGGACGTGTACCACATCGATGGTCTTGTCCTCAAGCAGCTTTTTATAATCCGTATACACCGCCGCATCCGGTGTACCGTAGTCGTGCTTTGCACGAACGGCTCTTTCCTCGATCAGGTCGCAGAACGCCACCATTTCCACATTGGGGAGCTTTTTCAGAGATGGCATATGCTTGCCGTTTGCGATACCGCCGCAGCCGATGATGCCGATACGGACCTTGTCATTTGCACCGATTGCCATTGATCGTACCTCGATTCGTTAAAATAATTCATCCGGATCCCTGCCTGCTTCCGAGGGACGGATCCGTTTGTCGTTTACAGAAATGAGCCGGAGCCATACTTTCCGATTCTCGTCTATATCATAGTCAATTCCGCACGAAATTGCAAGACAGTGTCTGTGAATTTTTCGCGCAGGAAGCAATTTCGGAGACATACACAATTTTTCTTTTTATTTTTCGTGCGATATGCCCACAGTCAGGCGGGATTGGGGGATCGGTTAGCCGCAATTGGATATCGACCTGGCAAAAAAACGGCAGGCTCCACGTTTTTTCGCAGATCCTGCCGTATATTCCGGGAAACGCCGCGCTATGATCGGCACACGTTTCCATTCTCTGATTATTCCGCACGTTTGATGATCAGCCCGAGTGTACCCTGTGCCTCGCCGGACCAGATGATCTTGCGGGGACACTTGTGTGCGCAGGCGTTGCAGGAAACGCATTTGTCATAGGAGATGGACGCCACATAGTTGCTCACATGGATCGCATCCGCTGGGCAGCTTCTCTCGCAGATCTTACAGGAGATACAGCCCACGTCACAGTATTTCCGGGTCGTCTTGCCGTCGTCCACGGAGCTGCACCCGACCCAGTGATGCGCGTCGAAGGGAATGAGCTTGATGATCTGCTTCGGACATGCCGTCACACAGATCCCGCAGCCGTGGCATTTCGTGTAATCGACCGCCGCCACGCCTTCCACCACGTGAATCGCATCGAAGGGACAGGATGCCACGCAGGTCCCCAGACCAATGCAGCCGTTGGGACACAGCTTATCCCCGCCGCCGATCCGGGAAGCCGCCGCACAGTCCGGGATTCCCTCGTAGATGTACTTCTTTTTCGCGTACTGACTGGTACCGGAGCACATGACCTGCGCGCGCATTTTGATCGTCACACCGGGATCCACCCCCATGATGACGGCGACCTTTTCCGCGACCTCCTGCCCACCGACAGTACAGGCATTGACCGGAGCCTTTCCGTCAGCAATCGCTTCCGACAAAGCAGCACAGCCGGAATAACCGCATCCGCCGCAGTTCGCACCGGGCAGACAATCCGCGATCGCCTCCGCCTTCTCGTTTTTCTGCACGGCAAAGACCTTCGACGCCACCGCAAGCAGCGCGCCCATCAGTCCGCCAAGCACGAGAAAGACAACGATCGGAAGTAGTATATTCTGCATTCTCCGTCACGCTCCTTTTTCAGAATTTCATGCCGGCAAATCCGGAAAACGCCATTGCGGCAAGACTTGCGGCGATGAGCAGGATCGGGAAGCCCGCAAAGGATTTCGGCGGATTCGCGAATACGAGCCGTTCTCTCACACCCGCAAACACCGTGATCGCCATGGTGAAGCCGAGTGCCGCAGAAAAGCCGAATACCACCGATTCGAGAAAACCGCTGCCGTTCTGGATGTTCACAAGCGCACAGCCGAGTACCGCGCAGTTTGTGGTGATCAGCGGCAGATAGATGCCGAGCGCGCTGTACAACGCTGGGATGAATTTCCGCAGAAACATCTCAATAAACTGCACAAGCGTGGCGATGACCAGAATGAACGCGATCGTTTTCAGGTATGCGAGATCGAGCGGTTCCAGCACCAGATGATAGACCGCCCACGTGATCGCCGACGATATGGTCATTACGAACGTGACCGCCATTCCCATGCCGAGTGCCGTAGAGGGCTTATCGGATACACCGAGGAACGGACAGCAGCCATAGAATCGGGAAAAAATGAAGTTTTCCGTCAGGATGGCGGCAAACATGATCATGAAAATATCAGCCATTTGCGCTCTCTCCTTCCTGTGTCGATGCCGTATCCGGGGATTTTGCGGTCGCATCCGACAGTGCAGTCGGTTTCCGGACGATCTTGCCGGTTTCCGGGTCGCGCATCAGCGTTTCATGGTATCCGGCATTGAGCGCGTCCTCCTCGTACATTCTTCTGCGGTCCTTTTCCGCGTTGACCTGCCCGATTTTCTGCCCCAGCGCGATGAGGAAGCCGAGGGTCAGAAACGCACCGGAAGGCAGCAGGAAGATGGCGGCGGGAGAGAACCATGCGCCGAGGATCTGCACACCGCCTGTCCCATCCGCAGCGGCAAAGAGACCGCCTGTGCCAAGCAGCTCCCGTACCGCGGCGATCAGGAACAGCGCACACGTGAAGCCGAGTCCCATCGCAAGCCCATCTACCAGAGACGGCAGGGGCGAATTTTTGGATGCAAACGCTTCCGCACGGGCAAGGATGATGCAGTTTACCACGATCAGCGGGATAAACAGACCGAGAGATGCGTCGATGGCGGGCAGATACGCCTTGATGAGCAGCTCCACCGCCGTCACAAAGCCGGATATGATCACGATATACGAGGCAATGCGCACCTCCTTCGGAATGATCTTGCGCACGAGGGAAATGAAGAGATTGGAAAACGTCAGAACGACCGTGGTCGCCAGTCCCATGCCCAGCGCGTTCACAACGGATGTTGTAGTCGCAAGCGTCGGACACATACCGAGGAGCTGCACGAAGGTCGGATTCTGGGTGAGAATTCCGTTTTTCAGTTGTTCGAGATACTTATTTGCCATACGGCTCCTCCTTTCTTAGCGGCGAATCGGCGGACGGCTCGGCTTGGGCTTTTCGGTTTCCGATTCGGATTCCGTATCCGTTTCGGTCTCCGTCTCGGTATCCTATTCCTACGATTAATAATCATACTACTCATAATAATACTACTAATAAT
>USGH01000286.1 GCA_900554225.1 uncultured Eubacteriales bacterium
CAGGATGTGGATCGCCCACGACAGCCATTCCTCATTGTAGTTGTCGATGCGGAAATCGTAGCCGTCCATGTCCTTCTCCGGCAGTGCGGGAAATGCCGGCTCGGTTTCGGCGGATTCCGTTTCGGTCTGCGGATTCGCTGTGGTATCGACAGGGGCGGTGTCGTTCGCGGGAGGCTCTGTCTTTCCGCATCCGGTAGCGGCGACAAGCAGAAGAATACAGAGAATGAGGGGGATCGTGCGTTTCATGACAAATCCTTTCCATATTTTTTACATTTGATTGATCGATGTCATTATAGCATAGATCCTGCCGTGGGAAAATGCGATATTTGAGCGATTTTTTGCTATTTTTGAGCAGCCGCGCCTGTCATATTCCGCAAACGTCCTCATCCGCGTCTTTCCGCGCGGTATACACTGGGCGGCACACCCTTTTCCTGTTTGAATTGGTGTGTAAACGAATACATGTCGGAGTACCCGAGCTTCTCCGCGATCGCGCCTATCTGCTCACCGGCAAGCAGATAGGTGCAGGCAGCGTCGATACGGCAGCGGATCCGGAATCTGCCCGGGGATTCTCCGAACAATTCAGCAAAGCGGCGGCGGAATGTATGGTACCCGATCCCGCATTCCGCAGCGATCTCCTCAAGCGACCGAATATCCCGCGGATCGGACAGGATGGTGCGCGCCTTATACAGCGGCTGCGTTTTGCGGCTCTCGGCGATCCCGGACACCGCTAGGATGTAGTGGCAGATCGTCGGCAGATGCAGGTACATATCCGTCCACGGCACCTCCGTCAGCACGCGCAAAATGGCTGTGAACTCCTCGTAATACTCATACCGGAACGGACAGGTATGCACCGCCTCGCAATACGCCAACTCCGGGATCAGCTGCAAAAGTGCCGGATAATACGATTTATCCATGCAGAGATAGAGGCGCACACCCCGCTTTGCCGTAAGGCGCATCTCATATCGTCGATCCGGACGGCGGATACAGACATCCATCGACGCAAGGGGCTTTGTTTCGCCCTTTTCGGTATGGGAGCCCCTGCCCTCCCAGATCCATGTCATCACGAACTGGTCGTCATGCGTATCGTTTGTGACCGTCTCGATCCCGGTGTTCACAGAGATCCCGGCGGCGATCCCGGCGACCCGTGTATACGCGTGACCGACCCGTCGCAGAAGATAAAACGGCGCGCCGCCGTCCTTTTCCTCAAGATACAGCTTTTCCTCCGCCATACAGTTTTCCATCCTCCCGCTCATTTCTGACAAATCCGCCGCTCATATCCGACATTTACGACCTGCCGTTTTTATTATATAATACATACATAGCGGAATGCAATACCCAAAACGCAATTTGGAAAGGAATCATTGCAGATATGACAAACACCACCTACAGAGAGGACGCGAGAGAGCTTCCGGTGCGCGGCGAATACGATGTAATCGTAGCGGGGAGCGGCCCGGCTGGCGTATCAGCGGCGATCACGGCCGGCAGACTGGGCGCGCGCGTCCTGCTGATCGAATGGAACAACTGTGTCGGCGGCATATCCACGTCCGGACTGATGAGCCATTTCACCGGCAGTGTCCGCAGCGGACTGTATACGGAGCTGCTCACGCGCATGGCAGACCGGAATGAGGGCGCGCGCCGTGGTCGGATCACGAAATACATCGATCCGGAGAAGCTCAAGGCGATCTATCTCGACATGCTCCGTGACGCAAACGTGGACATTTTGCTCTACACCTTCGTCTGCGGTGCCGTGATGGAGGGAAACCGGATCGTCGGGATCATCACGGAATCGAAGAGCGGCAGACAGGTATATAAGGCGCGCGTATTCGTGGACGGGACCGGGGATGGAGACGTGGCGTATCATGCCGGTGTTCCCTATCATAAAGGAAGGGAAACGGACGGCAGGATGCAGCCCGCGACGCTGATGTTCAAGGTTGCCGGGGTGGATATGGACCGCGCGGTGCTGCTCGGCTCGTTTGAATCGACCTACAACACCCCCAAGGGAGAGCTGCAGGCTCTCGCAAAGGCGCATATTCCCTATCCGGCGGGCCATCTTCTGGCGTATGAAACAACTCTGCCCGGGATCGTCACGTGCAATATGACAAACTGCACCGATGTGGACGGCACACAGGCGGAGGATCTGACCCGCGCGGAGATCGTCTGCCGTTCCCAGATGCCGGCGATCGTCGCCTATCTGCGGGAATTCGTGCCGGGCTTCGAGCATTGCTATATCATCAGCGCGGGATCTATGATGGGGGTTCGGGAAACGCGCCATTTCAAGGGCCTGTACACACTGCACGAGGAGGATATTCTCGCTTCCCGTGTGTTCGTGGACTGGGTGGTGCGCGACGCCAGCTTCAATTTCGATGTACACAATCTGACCGGAGCTGGACTGGACGAAACCGGATGTCAACACCATTTCCCGCAGATCCAGGGCTATACGATCCCCTATCGCTGTCTCATACCGGAGATCGTGGACGGACTGCTTCTCTCCGGCAGAAACATCAGCGGGACACACATGGCGCACTCCAACTATCGTGTCATGCCCATCTGTGTCGGCATCGGCGAGGCATGCGGTGTCGCTGCGGCATTGGCGGTGCAAAAGCGGATCGACGTGCGGGCGGTGGCGGTCACGGAGATCCAAGAGAGGCTTTGTGCGGCGGAAAAACAGGAGTAGACGGTTTTTCCGGGATACGCTGCGGGGTTTTCGCGTTTTCAGAAAGGATAGAATGGCTTTCGCCGCAGCACGGGAGTCGGTATCCGTCACAGACGCGGTCTATTGATTCCGCAAACAGCTTCTCGATCTTGGCAGCCACCCTATGAACCGCTCTGTCCGTCCCACGGCAGTGCGGTTTTTTCAGGCATCACCGCACAGAGTTGCAAAATAGAAAAAAAGTGGTATACTATAGGTATGGACAAACAACTGAACCTGTCGT
>USGH01000287.1 GCA_900554225.1 uncultured Eubacteriales bacterium
GGGGGGCGCGGCCAAACCCTTTTTACAAAAACCGGCCCCCCCCCGCGTTCCCCCAAAATGGAGGGCGACAATTTTATGGGAAAAACGAAAACGCTCCGGCAGAATGCCACGTTGGACCTGACGCGCGGGCCGATTTTTTCTTTGATCATGCGCTTCTGCATACCGATCCTGCTCGGCAACCTGATGCAGCAGTTCTACAACATGGTAGACGCGGCGGTGGTTGGGAAATATGTAGGGACAGGTGCGTTGGCAGCGGTAGGCGCGACCGGTTCGATCACGTTTCTGATCATCGGCTTTGTGAACGGCTTATGCTCCGGCTTCTGCATTCCCCTATCGCGTGCGTTCGGCGGGAACGACTGGAAGCTGCTGCGCCGTTGTCTGGCGAACATCCTCTATCTATCGGTCATTTTCACGGTGGTTCTGACGGTGGGGACGAACCTCGGCCTGCGGTGGCTCCTGACGGTGATGAACACGCCTGCCGACATATTTGCGGATTCGCTCATCTACCTGCGGCTCCTGTTCTGGGGGATCGCCGCGACGGTATTCTACAATCTGACGGCGGGGATCATCCGATCCTTAGGAAACAGCCGCACGCCGCTGATCGTATTGATGGCAGCGTCGGTGGTGAACATCGTTCTGGATCTCGTATTCGTGATCGTCCTCCACCTGGATGTGATGGGTGTGGGGATCGCGACGGTGATCTCGCAGGCGTTCTCGGGGATCGCGTGCTTTGTCTACATACGGAAGACGTATCCGGAGCTGCGGATCGTAGCGGACGAGTGGGCATGGGACGGCGGGATTCTCGTGCGGCTCCTGCTCTCTGGTTTGCCGATGGCACTGCAATATTCGATCACGGCAATCGGCTCGGTATTGGTGCAGGTGGCGATCAACGATCTGGGGTCGCTGTACGTAGCGTCGGTGACGGCGGCGGTGAAGGTCCACAGCTTTGCGATCCTGCCGATGGACACGCTGGGTGCGACGATGGCGGTCTGGGCGGGGCAGAACCTGGGGGCCGGCGACACGGATCGCATCAAGGCGGGCATCCACTGCGGCGTGAAGATCGCGGCGGTCTATGCGGTGTTCATGGGTGCGGCGATGTTCTTCCTTGGCGAATACGTGACGCTGGTATTTCTCGACAGCAGCGACCCGGATCTGCCGGTGCTGATGGCAAACGCGCGGACCTATCTGCGCATCGACGCGTTTTTCTACTTCTTCCTCGGTGTGCTGAGCGTCTACCGCTTCTCTCTCCAGGGTCTGGAGCATGGGATCATCGCGATGTTCGCGGGACTGTTCGAGATGGCGGCGCGCAGCATTGTAGCGGTGGTATTCGCCAAGCGGTACGGATTCACGGCGATCTGCTTTGCCAATCCCGCCGCATGGGTAGCCGCCTGCATTCTCCTGATCCCCGCCTACCTCTACATCATGCCCCGTGTGATCCGCTCCGTCCAATCGCGGCGGGAGACGGGGGAAACAGGGAAGACGGGGGAGACGGTCGCTTCTTGAGAACGAAATGGTTCGTTCCAGCACCAGAGAACTTTTTTGAAAAAAAGGGATTGGGCGGCGTTTGTGCGGATCCGGGTGGCTGTGGGGTTGCTTTTTGACGCGCACACAACGCAGCCTTGTCCTATAGAGTACAGTTTTTGGAAAGGGGGTCTGGGGGGAATCTTTTTTGCAGCAAAGGTTCCCCCCAGTTACTATACCAATATGAATTACGAATCAGAGCATCTGCCGTCGGAGCTGTTGGCGGCGCGGGAGCAGACCGGGTGCTGTTTCCGACTGACGCTTGCGAGCAAGCATGTATTGCCGGCGGAATTTCGGAATTTCTCCATGTTCAATCCGGAGAATGCGATGGGCGGGTATGACGGGCGGTATGACGCGGAACCCAGCGGGATCATGGACGCTGCGCCGCCGGATCCGTCTCCGTTTGCAGAAGACGACAGTGAGGACGCGATCATTGCGGTATTGCAGCGTGCCTTAGACGATATGGCAGACATGGATCGGGAGGATCCGCTGTTTGAGGACAGGATGCACGAGCTGTACCCGATGCTGGCGAAGGCGATGTTCTCCGGCGGCGACGAATATACGCACCGCATGACCGTGACGACCGAGGCGTTCTTACTCCACCGCGGCGATACGTGGGAGCTGTCCTACACGGAGCCTGTGGAAGACGGGACGGACGGAACGACGCGGATCTGGCTGCCGGCGTTGGATTCCGCTGCGCTGACCAGTGATCGGTACGACATCACGGACGGTGCGGAAATGCTGCCGGGGGACGCGCGGGACAAGGCTGTGCACACGGGCAAGACGCTGCGGATCAAGCGCAGGGGCGATGAGGAAACGCTGCTCGTGCTGACAGAGGGCAAGCGGATTGTGACGTCGCTGCAAATGGCTGCGTGGATCGGACGGCCGCTGGATGTGTGCGTGTATGCCAGACGGCTCGACTGGAAGCTGGATCCGGAGCGCGGCGGGACGATCTTCATGGATTACATCATAGAAATACGCGGCATGGATCAGCAGAGAACCGTATTGCGGCTGGATCTGCGTCCGTTTGCAAAGGCGGAGGAAAGGAAAACGGAGGAAGCGGACAAATGAAAGCGGATTGGAAGCCGGGAACGCTCCTTGCCCCGGTGCCGGTGGTGATGGTATCGATGGCGGACGCGGCGGGGAAGACGAACATTCTCACCGTGGCGTGGACGGGCATTGTCTCATCGGAGCCTGTGCAGGTCTACATCTCGGTACGGCCGGAACGATATTCCTATCATATATTAAAAGAGACGGGGGAGTTTGTCATCAACGCGGTGAGTGCGTCTCTTGCGCGCGCGTGCGATTACTGCGGGATGGTGACGGGCAGAAAGGTCGATAAATTCGCGAAATGCAGTCTCACCAAGGAGCCGTCTCGGGT
>USGH01000288.1 GCA_900554225.1 uncultured Eubacteriales bacterium
ACAGCTCCGCTCCGTGAAACCGCAGTCGCTCCTCAAATCCCTTCAGGCGGGGATCGTCCGCGAGATATTCCCGGATCCCGATATAGGCAAAGCGCTGACAGTCGATTTCCCACAAATGCTCCGCGACCTGCCTCCCTGCCGCATAATTGTCCACGGTAACGGCATCGCAGTTTTTCAGTCCGAGATCTCTCCCCAAAAACACGATCGGCAGCGGACAGGTCGAAAACAGCTCGGTATTGGGGGAAATGCTCGGCGAGACAAAAAGTCCGCTTGCGCCGCTCATGAGAAAGCTGTCGATCCGCTGTGCCTCTCTGCTGGGGAAATTGCCGCTGTCCGCAATGAGCAGCGTGTAGCCGTTCTTCTCCGACGCCTCGCACAGTTCCTTCGCAAGCGCCGCGAAAAAGGGACTTTCAATCGCGTTCAGAAGCATACCGAACACAGGCTTTCGTGCAGCGGCGAGTCTTTGCCCATAAGGTGTGTCGGGCCGCACATAGCCTGTCGTGATGTAATAATGCTTACCGTCCAGACGGATCCGGCGGCGTGCGCACAGCTCCGTCATCACAAGACAGGCGCTGTCGAGAGAGATCCCGTACTCTGCCGCGATCTGACGGACAGACAAAAACGCTTCTCCCGCGGGACCGAATGTGCCGGCGCGCAATCCTGCTTCCAATTCGTCCGCGACCTGCAGATACCGCCGCTTCATACGAGAGAGACGACTCTGCCGGAAGCGATGCTGTCATAAACGGCGTTCATGACGCGGATCGTTTCTCTATGACGGCGCAGATGGATCTTGGGCGTCCGTCCGAGCCGGATGTTGTCCACAAATTCATCGATCAGGCCCACCCATTCGTCGAAATAGGTATAGTTTACGGTGTATCGATCGTTCGGTGCGCCGTTATGATAGGTGTTCGGGCCGAAGCAGTCCGTCATGAGCGTACCCTTGTCGCCGCAGAGGATCAGATTTACCTCCATCCGTTTGGGCGCGATCTCCCATCCCGGCCCGGGGACCGTCAGCCGCTCCTCCCTGTTCGACCAGGACGGATCCAGGGAAAAGACCACGCCGTTTTGCATCCTGCCGATCACGCTGAGCATATCCTCCTCCTCGATATCCGGGCGGATATTCGGCGCGGCGGAGGCGTACACGGTCTCGAATTCGCTGCCCGTTACCTCGCGGATCAGATCAAAAATATGCGGATGGTCACACAGCGCGCCGCCGCGGAACCGAGCGTCCCCTTCCCGCAGCGGTACACGTTTACCGTAGCTCTTTTCGGGTACGCCCTGCCACGGGAACGCCCAGACCGGGGACAGCGTGGTGTTGGTCGCCTTGAAGGACAGGAGATTCCCCAGCTTTCCGGACGCGACAAGCTCCTTCATGCGGCGCACGACCGGATTGTAGTGCAGCTCTAGCTCGATCTGACAGATCACGCCCTTCTCTTCACAGAGCCGGATCATCTCGTCGTATTCGACCATGTCGAAGGTGGGGATCTTCATTGAGAGGATGTGGATGCCGCGGTCGGCGCACAGCCGCATCTGCCGCAGATGTTCGCTGTTTTCACTGGCAAGCACCACAGCCTCGATCTCCGGATGCGCGTCGAGCATCTCCTCATCCGAGTCATAGCATGGGATCCCATCCACAGCATCTAAAAAGATCCGCTTTACGGTCTCGTTGGCGGTGGAAACGGCGATCCATTCGAGCTTAGGGTTCTCCTTCAATACCTGATAATACTTCCGCGTGTGTCCGTGCGTCATGGACATCATGGCGATTTTCAGCTTTTCCATCTTTCCTCTCCTCAGACGATCGCTTTTTCTCCGGTTTTTGCCGATTCCACTGCGCATTCCATGAGCCGATCCAAAATCGCACTGTCCCGCAGCACGTCTTCTCTGCGAGCCGTATCCTTTACCAGCGCGAATGCCGCACGCACCGCCGACACCTCCTGTGCGCCCAATCCGTACAGCTCAAAATCCACGTCCGTGAACGAGCTGTCCTCGTCCGCGTAGAGATAGATAGAGCGCTGCGGGATCTGCGTATCGACAACACGGTCGCAAACCAGGCCGCGTGCGCCGATCGCCTCATGCTTATCGATGGGTTCCGCCCCGTCCGGCAGCGTGTTGGCGGTTTCGATGGAAGCGACCACGCCGTCGTCCATCTCCGCAAGCAGCATTCCCGCACGGTCGTCCCGCAGAAACGCAGTGACGGATACGATCTCGTGACCCGTAAGAAAACGACAGAGATCCAGCTCCCGGCGGATCGTATCCATGAGCGGGACGCCCCGTGCCGTAATCCGTCCGCATCGCAGCGCGGAAAGTCCGGTCACGGTCCCGTCGTGCAGCAACCTTCGCATCTCGACAAACCGCCGTTCATAGCGATGCGCAAAAAGGGGATACCGTTTCCCGTCCACAAGAACAGTGTCTCCGTCCGCCATGACAGCTCTATCGGGAAGCTCGTATTTCGTAAGCAGTGTGCGCAAATAGTCCTGCAGCATAATGGTCCACCGTTTATCCTTTCCGTTTCATCACGCGGCGGTAATTTTCGCCGATCCTGTCCCACAGTGCGATGGGATCCTGCGCGGCGACCGATGTGCCGTATCCGCCCCGATAGGTCCACGTCCCGAGCCTGTCCGTGCCGAGCGCCTCGTACATCTCCGTCACGCGGTCGATCTGCGCAAGGTCGGATGGCATTTTGTTGTAGCCCATCAGCCAACGCTCGGCTTCCTTTCCGTATTTGTGCGCGATCCGCACCGTCCTCTCTGTGATATCCCGGAAAAAGCTCTCCGGCAGCTCCCAGTTCAGAATGGTCGTGGAAAACGCAACAAAATACGGGAAGGCGGCGAGTGAATGCGAATTGTCGATTACGGGGGG
>USGH01000289.1 GCA_900554225.1 uncultured Eubacteriales bacterium
AGGTAGGTTTCCTGCGAAACGATGGCGATGTTCTGCCGCAGATCCGCAAAAGAGATGTCCTTCACGTTGATCCCATCGATGAGAATTTCGCCCGCGGTCACATCGTACAGACGGATGAGGAGGTTTGCAAGGGTCGATTTTCCGGCTCCGGTATGGCCGACGATCCCGAGCGCATGACCCGCCTCAATGTCGAACGAAACGTCGTCGATAATCTTGCGGTTCTTGTCGTAGGAGAAATCGACGTGCCGGAATTCCACATTGCCTTTCATGTCATCGATATGGACCGGGTGTGTGGATTCCACCACATCGGGCTGCGCGTCCATGACCTCGATCAGGCGGCTCATGGCGTTCAGGCTGTCCGTGAACCAGTAGACCATATCGACAAAGGCGTACATCGGGCTGTAGATCATGTTCATGTAGGAGATGAAGAGCAGCAGCATACCGTAGGTCATCTTACCCTCGATCACCATCCAGCCGCCTGCACCCAACACGATCAGATTGCTGACCGTGAACAGGAGATCAACGCCGGGAAATGCGACCGTGCCGAAGATGGACGTGTTTTCTTCCGCTTCCGCAACGGCTTCACTGCTCCTGCCGAACCGTTTGATTTCGTCCTTTTCCTTGGAGAACGCCTTGACAACGCGCATACCGCTCAAAACATCGCTCAAAACTGCGTTCATCCCACGGGATTTCGTCCACCGTTTCGCGTGCAGCTTACCCATCTGTTCAAAAAGCAGCCGGATGGAGACAAAGATCAGCGGAAACGTCACCAGTGCCAGCAGTGTGAGTAGCCAGTTGCGCGTGAACATAATGATCAGCACCGCGGCGATCTGCACGATGTTCACGAGAAAATAGGGCACACCGTCGCAGAAGAACCAGTAGATGGTGTTCGCATCGTTTGTGACCTGTGCCATCAGTCCGCCGGTCTGCCTGCTCGTGTAAAAGCTGATGGACAGCCGTTCGATGGCATTGAAGATCGTCTTTTTCAGATCGTACGACAACCGCGCGGCGATGGTGGAAGTGACGATCGTGTGGAAGATCGAGATGAGGATCGAAACGACCCGCATACCGACGATGAGGGACAGCACAAGGATCAGCTCGCCATAGTATTTACCCGTTTGGGAAAGCACCTCGTCGTAGTAGAAGCTCGAGCTGATGTACGGGGAGATCACGCCAAGCACACTGGACAGCACAAGCGCGAGAACTACCATCGAGATGTGGAATTTGTACTTCAGAAGGAACACACCCGTGCGCCGGATGATCTTGTTCTTATCCATGCACTTCGGACAGATCTTGCGCGTCTCGTCCACATAGCGGCTGCCGCATTTCGGACAGAAAATCTCGTCGCGATGATTGCCCTCCTTGTCCGGCTCAATCTCGCCTTTTTCCGAAAGCTGCTTCAGAAATTTGCAGGCGGACTGGACAGACGGTTTGTATGTATTGGAGCTGTTTGCGAGCAGACGATAGCCGCCCTCCTTCAATTTTCCGGTCATGCGCACGGAGGAGATCTGTTCTTCCGTGAAAAAATCCTCGAAATCGGAAAGTGAAAAGGTAGTATAGCCAAGCTCGTCGAACGACCGCTCCGGTTTATAGGCAGCCTTACCGACGCCGCCTTTTCTGTGCCGCAGCGTGACGGTACCGGAAAGAACCAGAATGGTGGTATCCGTTGCCAGCAGGTACGAGTCGCAGCGTACCATATCAGGAGAACGGTCTGTCATGATGCATAGCCGGATCTCGGAAAGTGGAATCCCATGTTTCCGGAGCGCGTCATGGAGAATTTCCGGTACCTCCGCCGGCTTCGACGGGTCAAAGTACCAAATTTTTTGCGCCATAGGATTGTCTCCTTTCGGATGGATTGGATGCGTTTTCGATGGCTGTACGGTGCCAAAGTCGGTGTCACAGGACGACATACCGCACACACGGCGAAAACTGGGGATGGAAACAGACGGCAATGGCGCGTTTTGCGGATCGGGGCAGATCCGTCTGGGACGCGCCGACACCATTGTAGCAGAAATTCATAAAGATGTCAATAGGAATTGAAGAAAAGGGGAGAATCTTTTCATAAATCCGGCACATTCCGCGATAAAAATCGACCACGGTGTTCTCTACTTCCATAGGATAGCCATCTTTCACATCGGAAAAACGGGCATCTCTGCACAGGAATCGGTAAAATCAGGGATTCCGCGCGAAAATATCGGAAAAAAACCTTGCAATCTACGGTGAGGTATCGTATAATAAAGACAGAAAACCTTGCGCCGCAGAATAATCAAATCCGAAAAGCGGCGAGACGGGAAAGGATAAGGACAACATCATGATCGATCAGACGCGCGCCACGGACATCACGGAACTGAAAAAGCGGTTCCAGACAGAGGATCGCACGTGCAGTCCGTACATATATATACCGATCACCACAGAAAAGGAGCTCGATAAAAAGGAAAAGCTGCAAAAGCTCCTGCTGGAATACAAACGCTCCGGCTATGGCGGTGTGATCCCCTACGCATTCGGCAAAAGTCCGATCACGGCACTCACCCCCGCGTATTATGACGTGTACGACACGATCTGTGCGTTGGCGGCAGATATGGAGTGGCAGGTCGGGTATCTCGACGACTCGTACATTATGCGTGCCTATCTCGACCGGGCGGAGGATGGCGGCAAGTCCGATCGGCTCCGGCAGCTTGTGAAATACGATGTGTCCTGCACCGCGGGGGAAACGATCCGGCGGAAGGTATCCGGTCACGGCACGGTGATGTCCATTGTGGCAGTGGATGACGATACGCAGGAGATTCTCGATCTGCGGCCGTTTGTTGCGGATGGGATGATCGAATGGAAGGTGCCAAACGGCAACTG
>USGH01000290.1 GCA_900554225.1 uncultured Eubacteriales bacterium
ATGCTTTCAGAACGCGCCCGGAAATTTGCGTGTACCCAGTCGTAGTCAATTCCAGGGATCCAGTCGCCCACACCGCAGCCCAACTCAGAGAGCAGTGCCGTGATTTCCGCGTCACTCGTGGTCTTGTTGCCCTCAATCTCCACCCTCCAGATAAAGTTCTGCGAGAGCAGACACCAGAAAAACAGGACAGCAAAGCCGGCGGCGATCCCGGGTCGCTTACGAAGGAATCCGAGAATCGCCGGCAGCCCGGTCAATCTGTCGTTCCCGTAATCCCAACCACATGCCTCTGCGGCGGACACAAATCGCGCAAAATCGCACCGGCGCAGCACAAACGACAGGGAACGTCGCCATGGTCTCTCCCGATATGGCCGAATCTCGGCGCAAAACAACCAATCCATGACTGTGGTGCGCAGACAAACCGGGATACGCACCCGCACGGCTCCGGCAAAGAACAAAATGATCCATTCCCACATAGCCTATCTCCCACCATCCCACCGGATGCTCTCGATCCTGCCGCGCACCAGAAGAGAATCCCGCAGAAAATCCGCCATGGACAGGTTCTCACCGCAAATCGTACATGTACCCAGCTCTGTCTTCAGAACAATCTCCGTGTCGGAATAGACAAGGATCCCGAGACACCCATCCACCAAAGCCTCACAGTCACCCTTGCAGTACACCGTCGGGATACGGCACAGCCCCTCGATCGGAAATCCCGTATACGCCGCGATTGCCGATGCCGCGCGCAAGCCCCTTGGCGATCTTTTTTTCTTTGCCACACAATCCCTCCGCATCATACCGCAGGCGGTTTTTTGCTATACTGTATGCAGAGATTGACCAACCCATGCGCCAACCCACGGAGGCTATGATGAAAAAGATGCGGTTTTGGACATTACTTTTGTGGTGTACGGGGGTATTCTGGCTCCTGTGCGGTCTGTTTACAAGGGGAGATGTGGTGCGTACCGTCTTTCGGGATACCCTTACGGAATGCTTTACGACGGTGCTTCCCGTTCTCTTTCCCTATATGGTGCTGTCCCGACTGATCGTGTCGCTCGATCTGTTTTCCCCGTTGATACGGCTCCTGCGGCTGGATACACGGCTTTCTTTGCCCGGCACAATTCCCGTGGTGTGGCTGCTCGGCAATCTGTGCGGATATCCGGTGGGGGCGGCAGAATGTGCTGTTCTGGTACGGCGCGGCAGTCTGGATGCAAAGAGTGCGGGGATCCTATGCGCATTGTCAAGTCACGGAAATCCGCTCTACATTGTACAGGTCGCCGGACTGCTCTACTGGAAAAGCGCGCGGTTCGGATGGCTCCTGTTTGCCGCACAGCTTTTCTTCACCTCTGTATTGTCCGTTTGTGTATGGCTCCATTGGCGTAAAGGCGGCTCTCGTCCGACACCGGATACCCAATCGTTCCCGGTACGTACCGATTCCGCACTATCCGTTTTGTCCTCTTCTCTCGGCGACAGCGCGGCGGCTTGTGTATCGATCTGTGGTGCGGTCGTCTTCTATTCTCTGCTCATCGCTCTTTTGCCCGTCATGCCGCTCTGGAGCAGCGTGATGGCATCGGCAATTCTTGAATTCACCTCCGGCGTATCCCGTGGCGCGGCGTATGGCGGAATCTATGGGGCTTGGATCACGGGCTTTTCGCTTGGCTTCGGCGGGCTGTCCGTGCTGACCCAGATTGCGGATCGCCTGCGCGGCACCGGGATCTCCCTGCGGTACACGGTACTCTGCAAGCTGTGCGATGGATTCTGGATGGCATCTGCCGCAGCGATTCTGTGGACCATACTGCCGCACCGTGCCGAAACGATGCTTGTGGAAGCCGCTGCACATCCGTCTCCCGCCTGGCTGCCGTTTATCGGTTGGGCGATATTCACACCGGGACTCATCGTATGGGTTCTCTCCTTATGGAAAAAGAAAGAAATTTGCGTACCGCGGCGGTAAATTTCAGAAAAGACTTGATTTTCGCCGGATTTTTGCCTATAATATTATAATAGGATAATTGTGTAGAGGAACGCGGAGGCAGGTGAGAGAATGTGAAGAAAAAGGAAGAGATCGAACGCTTCTGCAAGTATTGTGAGAATGCGGATGAATTGACAGATGGGGACACCATGCTCTGTAAAACACACGGGATCGTATCCGCCGGATTCTGCTGCCGAAAATTCCGGTATGATCCGCTGAAGCGCACACCCGCACCGATACGGCGGATCGCGGACGACGAAATGCTCCGGCTCGATTACGTGGACATCTGACTGCCTACCGTCCACATCCCGCCGTAACCGCGCAGGATATAGAACAAAAATGAACATCAGACATAGATTTTGGAGGATATACCATTGATTATTGCCTTAGAAGACGCAAAATATGAGCTTACCAATTTCCGCGCCGATCTGACCGAGTTGGGCAGTGCGCTGCGGATCGACACCCTCCGTGTACAGGTCGCGGAGCTGGAGAAAAAGACCTCCGACCCGGCATTCTGGAACGATCAGGCGACCTCCGGCAAAACCTTACAGCAGATCAAGGAGCTCAAGGATAAGATCAACGCCTATGAAGCCCTTTGCACAAAGCTGGAGGACGCGATCACCCTTGCCGAGCTTGCCATTGAGGAAAACGACGAGAGCATGGTGGAGGAAGTGCTGAACGAGCAAAAGGAGATTCTCGCGACCGAGGAAAAGATGCGTATCGAGATCCTGCTCTCCGGAGAATACGACCGCAACAATGCCATCGTCAGCTTCCATCCGGGTGCAGGCGGAACCGAAGCACAGGACTGGGCGCAGATGCTCTATCGTATGTACCCGCGCCGGCGAGAACGGCACGGCTAC
>USGH01000291.1 GCA_900554225.1 uncultured Eubacteriales bacterium
CCGAAACACAGAAGGACTACTCCAACGTTGTGTGGTTCGTCGGCTCCTACTCCGCTATCCCGGTCAGCGCGGAAAGCATTGACAACAGCGGCTTTATCCTCGAAGCGATGGCGGCAAAATCCCGTGAGGTACTCCGTCCGGCATACTACGAAACCGCGCTGTCTCTGAAGTATCTCCGCGATGAAGAATCGATCACCATGCTCGATCTCGTTATCGACAACCGCGCGTATGAGCTGGAGCAGGCGTTCCAGTTTGGTTCCTCCTCCTGCGTGGAAGGCATCGTGCTGAATCAGAAGGATCCCGCGTCCTCCTTTGAGAAGGCAGAAGCCGGTATCAATTCCAACATTGAAAAGACCCTTGAGGGTATCGGAGCAAAATAAGCATGAAAAAGTATCTGTCAATTCTTCTGATTGCCGCAATGCTGATTTCTTCTCTCGCGTCCTGTGGGGAAAAGGAAGCTGTGGCAGAGAGCACACCGGATACTGCGGCGGACGCAGACACCACCGCAGCACAGACGGAAACGGAGACGGAGGAAACCGGCCGCACAATGCAGGATGAGGTGCCGGAGCTGAACTTTGAAGGCGCGACATTCCGGACGATTGTTCAGGAATCTACTCTGTATGATATTTACGCTGCGGAGGAAACGGGCGACACCCTGAACGACGCCATCTACTACCGCACCCGTGATATTGAGGAGCGGTTCAACGTTGTGATCGCGGAATCGGAGCAGCTTGGTTATGCGGAGCTTTCCGCAAAGATCAGGAAAACCATTGGCGCGCAGTCGGATGAATACGATCTGGTCCTCGGACAGATGGAGGAAACCGGCAAGAACGCGCAGGAAGGCATTTTCCGCAACTGGTACGACATTCCCTATGTCGATTTTGCAAAGCCGTGGTGGCCGAAATCCGTAGCAAGAGATGCGGCGACCGTAAACGGCAAGATGTTCGTGACTGTGAGCGACCTGTGCGTATCCTACGCCGAGCAGACCTGGGGCATCGTTTTTGATAAGGATAGAGCGGTGGACTATGGTATGGACGGCGTGTACGATCTGGTGCGCGATGGAAAATGGACGATCGACAAGCTGATGGAGATGGCGGATTCCGTATACACCGATGTCAACGGCGACGGCGCAAAGGATGCGGACGACTACTACGGCTATGTCACGGCAGACAACGGATGTCTGATCCTCAGCTACTTCTACGGCTTTGATCAGCGTCTGGCTGTCGTGGAGGACGGCAAGGTCAATATGGTGCTGAACACGGAGAAGTCTGCGGAGATCTGCGACAAGATCTATCGTCTGTCCACGTCACAAGGCACCTACAAGCCGACCGATTCCTCCAATGCCGGCATCTACAACGTATTCGTGAACGAAAACGCACTGTTCTGCCCGATGCAGCTCCAATATGTGTACCGGCAGCTGCGCGATTACGAAAACAACTATGGTGTGGTGCCGCTTCCGAAATGGGATGAGGCACAGAGCGAGTATTACTCTGTATGCGATGCCGGTGCGAACGTTATGGTTATCCCGATAACGGCACAGAATACCGAAATGATCGGCGCTGTGGTCGAGGCACTTTCCGCATACAGCTGGCGTACCGTTATGCCGACCTACTGTGACATTGTACTGAACCGCAAGTCCGCGCGCGATCCGGAATCGGCTGAAATGATGGAGCTGATTCTCGACAGCCGTGTCATCGACTTTGCGTATCTCTACGACGGCTGGACCGGATGGGTGTTCAAGCTCGCCGGTATGACCGCGCGGGAAGGTGGATTCGCAAGCGTCTACGAAAAGAACGAAAAGGCGATGCAGAACTATTACGAAAAGGTTCTGAAGTTGTTCTATGACGACGCGGAATGACAAAATTCATCAAATGGGAGAAACGGTGGGGAAACCTGCCGTTTTTCTGTATTAGTCGCATAAAACGCAAAAAACACTTGACAAAGACGCCATGAATTTATATAATAATCACAGATAATACGGCAGGATCGCATAGGTGCAGTCCTGCTGCGGCAAAGAAAAGGAGAGAATATGGAAACTTTACAGATGTGGGACAAGGTGCCCGGACGCGCGGATGAGATCCCGGTCCTTGAATACTACAAGGCAGAGAACCGGCGGTCGGACGGCTGCGTGGTGATCTATCCCGGCGGCGGATATTCCTGCAGAGCACCGCATGAGGGCAAGGGGTATGCGGAATTCTTTAATGGCATCGGTATGGACGCGTTTGTGTGTGAATATCGTGTCACACCGCAGTTTTTCCCGCTGCCGCTTCTCGATGCACGCCGCGCGGTCCGTTATGTCCGGTACCATGCCGCGGAATATGGATTGGATCCGGCTAAGGTCGCTGTGATGGGTTCCTCTGCCGGCGGTCATCTTGCCGCGCTGGTTTCGACATACACCGCGCCGATCGATTTTGAAAATCTCGACGATGTGGACGGAGAAAATCCGATTCCGAACGCCACGATCCTTTGCTATCCCGTGATCCACTATCCGGATGAAACGAAGGTCGCGCATGAGGGATCGTATGTGAACCTGCTCGGACCGGACAGAATCGGTGTTGCAGCCGGCTTCAGCCCCGATCTGCTTGTATCCGCCAGTACGCCGACCGCATTTTTGTGGCATACCTCCGACGATGACGGCGTAAACGTGATCAACAGCTACCTGTATGCGTCCGCTCTCCGTCGGCATGGCATCCCGCACGAAATGCACGTGTTCCCGAACGGCCCGCACGGACTCGGACTCGCACCGCAGCATCCGCACGTGGCACAGTGGTCGGGACTGCTCGATAACTGGCTCCACAATCTCGGCTGGTTCGCGT
>USGH01000292.1 GCA_900554225.1 uncultured Eubacteriales bacterium
GTATCGATATCTCACCGGTTTTCGTCTTGAACACGGTGCCCTTTACACCTACGATATCACCGATATCGAGCTTCTTGAAGCCGCGATACTCATCCTCACCGACGTTATCACGTGCAACGTATACCTGTATCGTGCCCATGAGATCCTGCACATGGCAGAACGACGCTTTGCCCATGATCCGTTTGGAGAGCATTCTGCCCGCTACAGAAACCTCTTTGCCTTCCAACGTGTCGTAATTGTCCTTGATGTCGCTGCTGTGGTGGGTCACACGATACTTGGTGATCTGGAACGGATCGTGTCCCGCGTCCTGCAGGGCCTTGAGCTTGTCCCGGCGGATCTGCAAAATCTCACTCAGGTTTTCCTGCGGCGCATTTGCCTGTACTTGGTTGTCAGTCATATTTTTCTTTCCTTTCGGATGCTTTTTTACAGAAATGGGTATGCTCAGCCGTTGTTCTTTGTACGGGATACGGAGAGGATCTTGAATTTCAGCTCTCCGTCCGGCGTGTTGACCGTGATGAGGTCGCCTTCCTTTGCGCCGATCATAGCACTGCCGATGGGGCTTCTGTCGGAGATTTTGCCGAGCATCGGATTGGCTTCGTTTGTACCGACAAGGCTGTACTCGATTTCTTCTTCAAATTCCAGATCCAGCACCTTCACCGTGGAGCCTAAATTCACGATGTCCGCTTTCATTTCGGATTCGTCTACCACAACGGCGTGTTCGATGAGGCTTTCCAGCTCCGCAATGCGGGTGACGACCTTCGCCTGCTCGTTTTTCGCTTCATCGTATTCGCTGTTTTCCGATAAGTCGCCGAACGAACGTGCTTCTGCGAGGCTCTTTTTGACTTCCTCAATCTTGACCTGTTTCAGATATGTCAGCTCGTCCGTCAGCGTTTTGTAGCCTTCCGCGGTGTACTTGGTGATTTTTGCCTGGTCCATGATGGTTGCTTCCTTCCTGTGTCTCTCTTACGATGTGATTTTTCTGATGGTATGGAGTATATGCGGCGGAGGACGGCGGTATGCCCGCTTGGGAATCGCCGCTGTAGGATCGTTTCGCGACCCAAACCCATATTCCTGAAGCCTTCAAACGCATAAACATGATCCATGCGGTGCAGCCTCAGCGGGCGCGCACTGCCTCTGCGGCTGCGGCGAGTTGGTTGTCCTCCTCGTCGGTAATTTTGTAGATGTTCTTTCCGGCGAGCGATTCGTCCAGCTCCACCTCTACGTTCGGCGTGATCCCGATGCCGTGGTAGTTTTCGCCATACGGCGGGGAATACATCCGGTACGTGACGGAGACTGCGCTGCCGTCCGAGAGGGGAACCGTCGTCTGCATACATCCCTTGCCGAATGTGGTGGTGCCGACGATCACCGCTTTGTCGTAATCGCGCAGGGCACTGGTGAACAACTCCGCTGCGCTTGCTGTACTGCCGTTGACGAGAACCGCCATCGGAATGTTCAATTCGGTGGGCTCGGAATCGTATTCGTCTACCTGATTGCCGTCCGCGTCAAAGATCCGGATGATCGGCCCCTCCGGCAGGATATAGTCAAGGACGGTCACAATGGACGACAGCTCGCCGCCCGGATTATAGCGCAGATCGATGACGAGCCGCTGGCAGCCCGAATTTTGCGTCAGCTCCTCCACGGCGGCGACAAACTGCTCCGGCGTCTTGGAGTCAAAGCCTGTGATTTTGATTACTCCGATCGTGTTGTCCGGCGTATATACGTGGTAAAGCACGGATTGGCTGTCGATCTTCTTGCGCGTGACATGGAAATCGATCATTTCGTCGTGATTTTCCCCGCGCGCCACCGTAAAGACCGCCTCCGTACCCTCCGGACCGCGCAGCTTCGCAACGGACGGATTGTACCCCAGCTCTGCGACCGACTGCTTTTCCTCACCCTCACCGACATATACGATGAGGTCGCCCGTTTGCAGTCCCGCTTCCAGTGCCGGCGAATCGGGCATGACGCTGATGACCTCGATCACATGGTATTCCGTATTGTAGATGACGTTGATCCCGATGCCGGACATTTCGCCCTCCATGTCGTTCATGAAATCGGCAAACCCGTCGGCGGAATAATACGCGGCGTAATCGTCCCCGGTCCCGGCAATGTATCCGGTTGCCACCATGTCGATCAACTCTTCATCGTCCAGCTCTCCGATGTAGTAATTGCGGAAGATGTAGTCGATTTCGCCGATCTTCGCTTCCAATTTTGCCATGAAGTCGGAGGAGGACGTATCCGCGGCGGCTGTTGTGGTACCGCTGCCGGTCAGATTCGTTTTAGACACCACGGAGATCGCGTCTGCGGCGTATTGCTTTTCGTATCGATTGTGCAGCACAAGATACGTTGTCTGGAACGTCATGACACAGCCGATTGCCGTGATGGCGATGGTCGCGCCAATGGAAATTTTCTTTGGCATACGCAATAATACCCACGCACGCGACAGTCGGCGTCATACCGGGCTGTCGCACACGTTCTTTCCTGTTTTTGGTAGAATGTTGTTACGGCAGATTGATATACCCGCGCGGATCCGTAGTGCTGCCGTTTTCCCGCACCTCAAAGTGGAGATGGTAGCCGGACGAAGACCCGGTGGTACCGACCTTGCCGATCTGTTGCCGTGCTGGGTCCGTTTCGCCTGCGCTGACCCAACGCTCGTTCATGTGTGCGTACAGTGTGGAGATTCCGCCGCCGTGGTCGATGAGAACATAGTTGCCATAGCTGTAATGGTATTCGCTTTTGAGTACGGTACCGGCATTGGCAGCATATACATTCGTATTGCAGGCACACGCAAG
>USGH01000293.1 GCA_900554225.1 uncultured Eubacteriales bacterium
GGGATCGGCAGGAGGCTTCGATACTCCCCTCCACTTTCTCAGCCCGCAACAGTTTGACTGCTCCCTCTCCAGCGGCGTGTCCACGATGATCGGCGGCGGCACCGGCCCGGCGGACGGCACGAACGCAACGACGTGTACCCCGGGACCGTGGAATCTGCGCATGATGCTGAAAGCCGCAGAGGAATATCCGATGAACCTTGGTTTTCTCGGCAAGGGCAACTGCTCCGACGAGGCTCCGTTGATTGAGCAGGTCAAAGCCGGTGCGATGGGCCTGAAAATCCACGAGGACTGGGGCGCAACGCCGGCGGTCATTAACCACTGCCTCAACGTTGCCGATGAGTTCGATGTCCAGGTTGCCATCCACACCGATACTTTGAACGAAGGCGGATGCGTCGAAGATACGCTTGCGGCCATCGGCGGAAGAACCATCCATACGTACCACACCGAGGGAGCCGGCGGCGGCCACGCACCGGACATCATCCGCGCTGCTGCTGCACCGAACGTTCTGCCTTCCTCCACGAATCCGACAATGCCTTACACTGTCAACACACTTGATGAGCATCTTGACATGCTGATGGTATGCCACCACCTCGACAAGCACATCCCGGAGGACGTTGCGTTCGCGGATTCCCGTATCCGCCCGGAGACGATCGCCGCAGAGGATGTTCTGCACGATATGGGTATTTTCAGTATGATGAGTTCCGACTCCCAGGCGATGGGCCGTGTCGGTGAGGTCATCACCCGTACGTGGCAGACCGCAAGCAAAATGAAGGATGAGCGCGGCGCTCTGCCGGAGGATGCCGGTCATGAAAACGATAACTTCCGCGTGAAACGTTATATCGCAAAATATACGATCAACCCGGCCATCACCCACGGTATCTCCGAGTATGTCGGCTCGGTCGAAAAGGGAAAATTTGCTGATCTCGTGCTCTGGAATCCTGCTTTCTTCGGCTCCAAACCGGATATGATCATCAAAGGCGGTATGATCGTCGCTTCGAAAATGGGAGACGCCAACGCTTCGATCCCGACGACACAGCCGGTCTGCTATCAGCCGATGTTTGCCGCTCACGGAAAAGCAAAACAGGAGGCATGCCTAACCTTCGTTTCCCAGGCTGCTTTCGATGCCGGTATCAAAGACGCATACGGACTGGAAAAAACGGTTGTCCCGGTACACGGCTGCCGCAGTATCAGCAAAAAGGATATGGTATGGAACGACCGCACGCCGGTGCTTACCGTAGATCCGGAGACATATAAGGTCACTGTTGACGGCGAGGAGATCACTTCCAAGCCAGCAGAAAAACTGCCGCTGACCCAGCTTTACAGCCTGTTCTAAACGGCTCTGCATTCTGTAAAACCATACGAGGAGAATTTTATTATGCTTGGAGTGTGTCTTTTATTTGTAGGAATTGTACTGATCAACAACGGCATGTGCACCCTGTACCATGTGGATGGACGCTCGGCCGCTGTAATGAATATCTTTACCGGCGGACTTTCCCTTTTCATCAACTTCGTGAATCTCGTGCAGGGAAATTATTACGCTGCCGGAACGGGACTGCTGTTCTGCTTCACTTACCTCTTTGTGGCCGTCAATAAATTTTTAAACGCCAGCCCGATCCCTTTTGCGTGGTTTTCGACCTTTGTTGCCGTCAACGCTGTCATCTTCGGAACGATCGAAGGCTTCATTGGAAGCGCGGCGCTTGGCATCACGCCGGATCTCCGCTGGGCGGGCATCTGGTATCTGTGGGCCATTCTCTGGGGTACTTCTTTTGTGGAGGATATCTGCGGAAAGAAGCTCGGAAAATTTGTGCCGTGCCTTCAGGTATTTGAGGGCGTTGTCACCGCGTGGATCCCGGGCGTCATGATGCTGCTTCAGATCTGGTAATTCGGTAAGGAGGAACTTTTTTCAATGGTTTGCGAACAGATTTTAGGAAAACTTTCGGAATTTGACACTTCCGGAAAAACGATCGAATACGTCGATATCGAATGGCATGAAGCCTTCAAAAAGATTCATAAAAAGACGACCGACCACGGAACGGAGCTCGGCATCCGCATGGACGATTCCATTCTCACAAGGGGTCTGTATCAGGGTGATGTGCTCTATGCAGACGATGAAAAAATCATCGCCGTCAATACGCCTCCGTGCGAGGTGATCCGCGTTTCCCTTACTCCGGGTCACGAAAAGCAGGCGGCAAAGGTCTGCTACGAGATCGGCAACCGCCATGCACCGCTGTTCTGGGGCGAAAACGATACTTTTATCACGATTTACAATGAGCCGATGCTTCTGATGCTTCAGAAACTCCACGGCGTTACGGCCGAAAAAGAACTGAAAAAGCTCGACTTCGACCAGCGGATTTCCGCATCGATCCACAATCATCATCACTGATGCGGTCTGTCCGCACGCAGAAAAGAATGGGCCGGCCCCTTTTCGCGGGCAGGCTCATTCGATATCTTATGATTTTTCAGGAGACTTTTTATGTCCGAACTTAATTTTTATCTTCTTCAGATCAACGACGCCCTGTTTCCGATCGGCGCGTACTCGCACTCGCAAGGACTCGAAACGTATATTCAGCGTGGAATTGTGCACGATGAGGCGACGGCAAAGGAATATATCCACCACAAAATCCGATGGAATCTTGCCTTCACGGAGCTTCTCGCCGCAAGACTCTCCTATCTTGCTGCCGCATACGGGGATCTGGAACAGCTTCTTTCGATTGAAGAAATTCTGGAAGCGTCGCGGATTCCGATGGAACAAAGGGAGGCCGCACGGAA
>USGH01000294.1 GCA_900554225.1 uncultured Eubacteriales bacterium
CCCAGTCGGCTCTGCTCGAATGTATGGCGGAGGGACAGGCGACCATTGACGGTGTGAGCTATCCACTGCCGCAGCCGTTTTTCGTGATCGCCACCCAGAACCCGATCGAATCGCAGGGAACGTTCCCACTCCCGGAGGCACAGCTCGACCGATTCTTTATGAAGCTCTCCCTTGGCTATCCGGATCCGGCAAACGAGATGGCGATCCTCGACCGCTGCGGAAACGCCGATCCGCTTGCACAGATCGGTGCGGTGACAACGGGGGAGGCGGTTCGTGCGGCGATGGCAGCCGTTGGGCAGATCACGGTCAGCGAAAGCATCAAAAAATACATTCTTTCCCTCACCGCAGCCACCCGGGAAAACGAGCGGATCCGGCTGGGCGTCAGTCCGCGCGGCTCTCTCGCACTGATGCGCGCTTCTCAGGCATATGCGGCGATGGAGAGCAGGGACTATGTACTGCCGGATGACGTGAAGAAAACGGCGGTCGCGGTACTTTCCCATCGGATTCTCGCCCGAACGTTGAACACCATCCATCTGACCGACACGAACGAACAGCTCATAGAGCAGCTTGTCGATACAGTGCGCGCGCCGATCGAATGATAAAATAGAAGACAGGAGGTGTGCCATGCTGTTTTTCGCCATCATTGCCGCAGCGGTTTTCGTGTATCTGCTCCAGTATTTTGTCTACAAAAAGTACGCCTTCCATGCGCTGCGGTATCAGGTCTCTCTGCAATTGCCGGAGGTCTTTGAAGGGGAGGAGCTGTACCTCTATGAGGAGATCGAAAACCGGAAATGGCTGCCGATGCTGTTTGTCAAGGTCGATACGGAATTGCCGGAGGGGTTGGCATTTGTCATCACAGATGGCGGGCGAACGACCTATCCCCGGGTGATCCGCAGTATGTTTGTCCTGCGCGGTCAGGAAATGATCCGTCGCCGCTGGAAGATCCGCTGTAGGACACGCGGCAGCTATACGCTCGGCGGAGTTACGCTCCAGGCAAGCGACATCCTCGGCTTCCACGTGCAGGCAAAGGTGATCGTACCGGAACGGGAACATGGTGCCGATCTCGTGGTGCTGCCGAAAGCCATATCGCTCGAGAGGGAGTTTACCTCGTCCCGATACCAAAGCGGCGATCACATCACAAGGCGCAGCCTCCTGACCGATCCGCTGTACCGTGCCGGGATCCGGGAATACGCACCGGGTGATCCGATGAACCGCATTCACTGGAAGAAAACGGCGGCAATCGGGGCGCTTATGGTCAACATGGAGGAGTATACCGACGGATTCGCGTTCCAGATTGTTCTGAATATGCAGTCGAAGGATCACGAAAAGACGATCCCCGGTCCGCCATCCGCGCCCATACTCACCGAAGCGTGCGTGACGGTCGCCGCCTCCATTCTCGATGCCGTGTCCAGTGCGCGGATACCTGTGCGCATCATCAGCAATACCGAGCCGGCGCGCGTCATGCACGGTGCGGGAACACCATACGTCATGTGTGCGGATGCCGGAGCGGATCCGGTGGGAGCAAAGATCTTTGTATCCCCAGCCTATCGCGGACAGAACGACATGATCACGGCACTCCGGATGCTTGCCTGCATGGAAGCGTATACCTCCGTTCCGGTGGAGAAAATGCTCGATCATATCGCTGCCCATCCCTATGCCTACGACAATGGGGGAAATATCGTCTTTGTCTCCGCGTTCCTGAGCGATCGGATGATCCACCTCGCGCGTCTTCTCCGGCAGCAGGGGATCCACATCTCCTTCTACATCACGGGAACCATCAACAATGCGCTCATCATACCGGACGACGTGGAGGTCCACTTCAAAACCTATCTCGAAAAGGACGCCTGAAGGGAGGAAAATCATGCGCCTGTCGTATAACGCCCTGTATCGGCTGATTCCGCTGGTTTGTGTATCCATGCTCCTTGTTCCACCCGTCTCCGTTATCTTATCGGCAGCGTTTCTCGTGGACAATGTGTTTGCCGCGCGCGCCGTACCGCTGTTCTGGATCCCGGCTCTGCCCATCGCAGCGGTGTTTTTCGGATTTTTTCTGCAAACCATGTACGCAGGACTCCTCGGAAAACGGGTAAGCCTGGACGGACTGGATCGCGATGGCGCGACCTTATATCATTTCCGTTTCGCAAATGCTGTGCTGCCGATTGTCGCCGCTGTGCTGTGTGCTGTCGGGGTGGGTGTGGCGTTCGACCGGTATCTTTTCCACCTTTGCCAAATCGACGTCATGCCGATCTATTACGAAAGCTCGCTCTATCCCTTCCTTGCCGATGAGCGTATATTTCCTGCTCGGATCGTTTGCCGTTCTTCTTGTGTTCTATCTGTTTACCGCATTCTTCGGCATACCGGCGATCCGGGAGATTTCATCCGTGTATTTCGCTCCGTGCATGATCGTCTACTTCATTACCGCTACCATCCTCTACAACCAGAGGTACCTGTCGCAAAACTGCCGCGGATCCGTGGTCGCCGTCATCCGTCCGGAGGATCGCGCGTACAATATCGGATTGGTGCTGTGCCTCTTTTTTCTGCTTCTTGGCAGCCTCGGCGTGTTCTACGTCCTGATGCGCGGACTGTACCTTATCATCCGCTCTCTTATTTTGATCTCACTGTTCCGCATATTCTACAATGGCGGAGACGATGGACAGACATATTATCGAAACTATGGCTATGTGACCGGAGAAGAAGCGCAGAAAATGGTGTTCCGTGGACAGCGCGGGGACAACGGCATCCTGTATGTCTTTGTCTTCCTCGTACTGTG
>USGH01000295.1 GCA_900554225.1 uncultured Eubacteriales bacterium
CAGAGATACCCGTAGGAGCCCGCGTCATCCAGCTCGCCGTCCGCCTTCTGGTAGTGGTGGGACAACGCGCCGCGCGAATCGGCAGGGCAATCGGCGAGAGAGATCCGCTCCACCGGTATGCCGTCGATGCAAATTTCCACGATGCCGGGATTCCTGCGGCTGTCCGTCTGTGGGAAGCTGTTCAGATTGGCACCCGGATCGCAGCGATAGCCGAGCATATAGTTGAGATCCACCTTTCCCTCCACCTTGCCGCCGGGCCAATCGTGCGTCATCGGCTCTCTGGTAGACAGCTCCGCATAGATGTGCATCTCCTCTGCGTCCTCCAGACCGGGAATGTCCTCCGTGCGGATCGTGGTGGTGAACACGCCGCTGCCGAGACCGTTCAGTTTGTTGCCCTCCTGTGCCGTAAAGCTGTGATCGAAGCCATCCGCACCAAACCGGATCGGGGCGATCGAGAGGACATCCGTGCGCGGCGAATCCACGTCGAAAAGGATCGCGTTCTGCATCACCGGTTCCCCGCCGTCCATCAGTGCGAACGAGAGCATTGCCACACCGTCATGCTCCGGGATCTCGAGGTTTACCTCTCCCGCCGGGAATGTGCCGTAATCTGCCCACAGGAGGCTGTACGTGCCGCTGTCTGCCACAATATCGCCCTCGATCGGATCCATGAGTAAAAGCTGCCATACAACCTGCAAAAGCTTGCCATGGCGCAGATCGGTGAAGCTGGAGCCAAAGAGCGGGATGGTCACCAATTCATACGGCTTGACAGTGGTCATGGGTGCGAAATCGGCACCGAGATAATCCTTGGCGTGCAGATCGCGGATCGTCATGCCATAGTCCGTATAGCCGAAATCCTTGTCGTCGTTGTCGATCTTGTAGTAGCCGTTGAATTCGTTGACAACATCGTGAAATTCCGTGAATACAAAGCCGCAGAGCTTATCGTGGAGACGGAATTCGTTCATCATGTACTTGTACTGCCACGAAATATCGCTGTCGCCCGCGTTGTTCTTGATCCCCCATACGTTGCCGCACTCGCTGTTCATACACGGCACGTCTGCCATAGTGTAGCCGGCTTTGTAGTTCTGTGTCGTGCCGGGATACGCGTGATTCACGAAATTTTCCACAACGGCTTTGACCGTTTCGTAGCCGTTTGCATAGAAGTGCCACGTGTTCATATCCGTTACCGTATGGTCGCTGTTGCAGGGAGAGTTGTCCTCGATCAGCCGCGTGGGATCCAGTTCTTTTGCCGTGCGGAAGCAGGCTTCAACCCACTTGGCGGTTTCATCGGTATAGATACGCTCGATCTCACCCTTCTCGTTCGGAATGTGGGAAAAGAGTCCCCAGGTTTCTTTGAAGATGACCCAATAGAAGAGGGACGGATGGTTTCGGTCGCGCAAGATCTGGTCACGCATTTCCGTCTCATACTGCGCTCTGGTCTCCGGCAGCGGATCGCCCCAGAAGCACGGGATGTCCTCCATGATGAGCAGTCCGAGCCGATCTGCCCAGTAGAGCTTGAGCGGTTCCTCCGCCTTGATGTGGATGCGCGCCATGTTCAGTCCAAGCCGCTTCAGCCGCAGGATCTCCTCTCTGCAATCGTCATCGGAGGGCAGCGTGAAATATCCCTTTGGATTGAACGACTGGTCGAGTACGCCACAGAGGTAGTACGGCTTGCCGTTTAAGGTGATGTAATTCTGGTTGTGTACGCCGAACCTGCCTGTGCCAATCTCGCGGATGCCGAAATAGGTGTATACGGTGACCTCGGTTTCCTCCGCGGTCAGTGTAATCGAACCTTCGTAAAGGAACGGATCCTCCGGCGACCACAGTGCCAGCGCATGTTCTTCTACCCGGAATGTAAGCGTTGCCTTCCCGTTCTGCACCGTCGTCTGGGGGATCCCGGTTAAGAGAGCGTCCGGGAAATGGGCGGTGATCACAGCGGTATCGGACGCGCCCTCGGTCTCGATCTCGTAGGTGACAGTGCCGTCTAATTTCGTTTTCACAAAAAAGGATTTGATGTGCGCCGCGGGACGGGTTTCCAGCCACACCGTCTGCCAGATACCGCGCGCGTCGCCGTACCCCTGCTTGCCGTAGGTTTGATGCTTTTCCGCCATATCTGTCGCTTCGACCAGGATTTCATTTTCGCCGTCGTTGTCCCAGTATTCGGTGACGTCCCATTCAAAACGACTGTAGCCGCCTGTATGGGTGCCGAGAATTCTTCCGTTCACGGTAACGGCACAGGAATAATCGACCGCGCCAAAAATGAGAAATACCCGCTCGTCTCCGCCGTCAAATCGAACGGTGCGGCGATAAAAGGCAGTGGCGTTGCGCGATGCATCAATGCCGGACAAGGGGGAGCCCCACGGATACGGGACCTCAATCTTCTGATCCAGTGTCGGTCGATCGAAGGAGAAATCCCACGTGCCGTTTAGATTCAGCCAGTGTTCCCGGGCAAAATCCGGCTGCGGATACGCTGTTTTTTGTACCATTGTTATATCCTCGTTTCTGAGATTTGATCATTAAGAACAGTATAGCATATTTTTCCGCACTTGGCAAGAGCAAATATCAGCAATACGGACAAAAAAACAAAAAACGCCTGAAATCAGACGTTTTTCGTATCACCCATGGGAATCACGGATGAATGCTCCATCGGAGAATCGAACTCCGGACACCTTGATTAAAAGTCA
>USGH01000296.1 GCA_900554225.1 uncultured Eubacteriales bacterium
AGACCACATGGTGACGTCATTTCCGTTTTCAACCAGCACGATGGCCAGGGCAGTGCCCCAAGCACCGCTGCCTAATACTGTCACTTTCATTTGCATCACCCATTCTTTCTCATTTATGTAGCTTTAGCTTGCTCTCTTCCCCCCGGAGCAGCCGTTTGATGTTGTCCTTATGCCGCCACACCAGCAGCCCACCAGCCACCAGTGCCAAGAGGGTATACCACAGGTTCTGGTACACCAGCCCCACGGAGATGGGGTAGAGCACCCCAGCGCCTACCGAGCCCAGGGAGACGAAGCGGGTGAGGATGACCATGAGGAAGAAGATGCCCCAGACTGCCACTGCCACCTTCCAGCCCATGAAACAGGCCATGGTGCCGCCGGCCAGGACGCCCTTGCCGCCCTTGAACTGGTAAAACACAGGGAAAATATGACCGATAAAGCACGCGAATCCGGCAATAAACGCACTCAGATAGCCATAGACGCACCAGCCTACCATAATAGCGAGAACGGTCTTACCGATGTCTCCCGCAAAGGTGATTGCAGCTGCCTTTTTGCCATAGGTGCGCATCATATTCGTAAATCCCGCGTTGCCGCTGCCGTGCTTTCGGATGTCGTCATGATACATGGTCGAGGAAACGATGATCGCGGTGTTGATGCTGCCAAGCAGATACGGGATAAAAACGTATACAAAGATCAGTGCCAGTCCCACGGGAAGCGGCAGCTCATCAAAAAAGTAGCCGATGATCCCCATAAAACCAACCGGGTATTTGAGAAACAGGTGCAGCATAGATAACCTTACCCTTCCGCGTTCTCGCCCTTTTGACGTATGATCAGCCGAATCGGCGTACCACGGAATCCAAAGGTATCGCGCAGACAATTTTCAATATATCTCTGATAGGAGAAGTGGAACAATTCCGCGTTGTTGCAAAACAGCACAAAGGTCGGCGGTGCCACACTGGATTGGGTCATGTAGTAGATCTTCAGGCGTCTGCCCTTATCCGATGGCGGCTGTACCCTTGCAACCGCATCTGCCAGTACATCGTTGAGCATACCGGTAGACGCGCGCATGTTGGTCTGGTTGTGCACGTAGTTGATCTGTTCGAAGAGCTTTTCGACACGCTGCCCGGTCTTTGCGGATATAAACATCAGCGGTGCGTAGGTCATGTAGGACAGTGCATTGTAGATTTTTTTCGTAAATTCGTTTGTTGTGTCATTGTCCTTGTTCACGTCGTCCCACTTGTTGACACAGATGATCGTCGCCTTGCCCGCCTCATGTGCAATACCGGCAATCTTCTCGTCCTGCTCTGTGATTCCGGCGGTGGCATCGATCACAAGCAGACAGACATCCGCTCTCTCAACTGCCATTTTCGCGCGCAGCACGCTATACTTCTCGATCCGTTCCTCCACCTTGCTCTGACGGCGGATCCCAGCGGTATCGATGAAGTTGTACTTTCCGTATTCGTTCTCAAATCGGGAATCAATGGCGTCGCGTGTGGTGCCGGCAATATCCGAAACGATGAGTCGATCGGTACCGAGAATCCGATTGATGAGGGAGGATTTCCCGGCATTCGGTTTTCCGATTACCGCTACGCTGATGACATCCTGTTCGCCGTCATCATTCTCGAAATCCGGGAGTGCATCCAATACCGCATCTAAAACATCGCCGCTGCCGCTGCCATGGAGAGAGGAGAGCGCGATTGGCTCAATCGGGAATCCAAGCTCATAGAATTCATAAAACTCCGGCGCGACATCTCCGATTTTGTCTGCTTTGTTGATACACGGCACGACCGGTTTACCGCTTTTCTTCAGCATGACCGCAATGTCAATATCGTCTGCCAGCAGTCCTGTGCGTATGTCGCACATAAACAGGATCACATCCGCAGTATCGATAGCGATCTGTGCCTGTTCCCGCATCTTTTTGAGGATGATGTCATCGGTTTTCGGCTCAATACCGCCCGTGTCGATCACAATCATCGTTTTACCGCGCCATTCCGTCTCTCCATAGATTCGATCGCGCGTGACACCCGGCGTATCCTCAACGATGGCACGCCGTTCGCCGATGAGCTTATTGAAAAGGGTGCTCTTGCCCACATTCGGTCTGCCGACAATGGCGATCACCGGTTTTCCCATTCTATTTTTTGACAGAAAGCGTCCTGCGCTTCCCGCCTCTCCTTTCTATGATCCATGCGCGAAAAAGCCAAAGCGCAGCTTGATTCCGCAGAATATACCCAATATAGTAATACGATGGTGCGCGCTATCAATGCCCGATTCCCAGGAGATTTTCAAGAAATGCCGCACCGTCGTTTTCCGTAAAGCATAGCGGCACACCGAGCCTTTCCGATAACTCCTCCGGTGTCATGCCGCAGAGAAATAGATCTCCCTCATTGCGCAGAGTGGTTCTGGAAAGCAGCAGTTCCTCGCCAAGTGCTTTGTCGGTCAGCTGTTCCAGCATATCCTTGCCGGTAAGCAGGCCCGTAACCGTAACCTGACCGCCGAAAAAATTGTTTTTGATCGCATACACATGACAGGTCAGACCCGGACAAGCCGCTTCCGCTTCCTTTGCCAGTCCGTCGATCATCGCAAATGCCGCTTCCCCTGTTGCTACCGATACCTCGCGGCGGACCGCTTTTTCGTCATCGTCCAGCATCCGCAGCAGAGAATGAAACTCATCCC
>USGH01000297.1 GCA_900554225.1 uncultured Eubacteriales bacterium
AAATCCGCCACCGAACGTTTTTCGCCAATGTGTGCGGTCATAAGATTTCATGGATAACATCACCCCGGCAGAAGCGGTACAAGCCTCCGCGCTGCGCCATATCGCGTTCATCATGGACGGCAACGGCAGATGGGCGACCGAACGGATGCTGCCGCGAGAAGCCGGACACAAAGCCGGTGCGGACAATTTCAAGACGATCGTTCGGTACTGCAAAAAAATCGGCATTCGCGTGTGTACCGTCTACGCTTTTTCCACAGAGAACTGGAAGCGTCCAAAACGGGAGGTAGAAGCGATCCTGCGCCTTTTGACGAGCTTTGTCAAGGAGGCGGAGGATGAGGTCGGCACCACCATGCGCTTTATCGGTGATGTGGATGGACTGCCGCCAAAGCTCGTTTCCGATATGCGCAGGCTGGAGGCAGAGACCGCAGGCAATCCGTATGTACTCCAGATCGCGCTCAATTACGGTGGCAGAGCGGACATCGTCCATGCGGTGAATGCACTGCTCGCAGAGGGCAAAACAAGCGTGACGGAGAATGACATCAACGCCCATCTCTACACTGCGGGACAGCCGGATCCCGATCTCATCGTGCGCACCGCCGGGGAAATGCGTTTGTCCAATTTTCTTTTGTGGCAATGTGCATATGCGGAGCTGTATTATACCAATAAATACTGGCCCGCAATGACCACGGCGGATGTGGACGAAGCGGTGTATAATTTTGCCCATCGGAAACGGCGTTTCGGCGGACTGGATAAGCCGGATTCGGTAAAAAAGGAGAACTTGCTATGAAAAAAAGGATCATCACCGCCGTCATTGCCATCGCTCTGTTCATTCCCGTCTGTATTTTCTCCGATACATATGTTTTCCCCGCTGCGTTTGCGCTGTTGTCTGCCGTTGCCGTGTGGGAGATCTGGCACTGTGTCCATACTGCGGCATCGGTCGGCTCTCCCTTCCTGTACCTGCCGTTTTATCTTCTGGCAGTCGTCGGACCGTTTTTGCCGATGTGTATTTCCGATTGGCAGACAGCGTATCTCGTCCTTTTTGCCGGAAATTTTGTCGCGCTGCTCTATGTATTTGTGGTCGCGGTCTTTTCACGCGGTAAATTTCCTCCGGAGCATCTGTTCCTTATCTTCACCATGTGCCTGTATGTGAATCTTTCCCTCAGCACTGTGGTATTTCTGCGCCGTATGAATCAGGGAGAATATCTCTATCTCCTCGCCTTCATCGGACCGTGGGTCAGCGATACGTTCGCGTATTTCTGCGGCAGAGCATTCGGCAAGCATAAGCTCATTCCGGAGGTCAGCCCGAAAAAGACCGTGGAAGGCAGTATCGGTGGGATCGTGTTTGCAGCACTTGCATTCGTTTTGACCGGCTTCATTGTGGGAAAATGCGATCCGGCGGTCGCACCGTCCTATGTCGTACTCGCGATTGCCGGGGCGGTCATTTCCGTGATCTCCCAGGTAGGCGATCTCATTGCGTCTGTGGTGAAGCGGCGGTACGGGATCAAGGATTACGGATGGCTCCTTCCGGGGCACGGCGGTGTACTCGATCGGTTTGACAGCGTCCTTGCCGCGCTTCCGGTACTGTTCCTTCTGTCCCTCGTCTATCCGCTCCTGTGAGGTGTAGAAATTACAAATGACAAACAGAAAAAACATACGAAAAGTGGCGGTTCTCGGCTCCACAGGTTCGGTCGGCACACAAACGATGGATGTCGTCCGGGAACTTGGATGTGCGGTGTCCCTCCTGTCCGGTTGGTCAAATACGCCGCTTCTCCTCGAACAGATTCGTGCCTTTCATCCGGAAACGGTCTACGTGCGCGATGAAGCAGCCTGTGACACGATTCGGACCGCCCTGGGTACGGACACACCCGAGCTGATCTGCACGGAAAAAGAGCTTCTCGATGCCATCCGTACCACAGACGCCGACTGTATTGTCCATGCCATCGCGGGTATGGCAGGTATCCCGACTGCCCTTGCTGCCGCCGATTCCGGAAAACGGCTCGCGATCGCCAATAAGGAGGCAGTGATCGCGGTGGGGGAGCTCCTCTTCCAAAAGATACACGCGTCCGGCGGAGAGCTGATCCCCGTGGACAGTGAGCATAGTGCAATCTACCAGTGTCGGGAGGGCAGGGAATCGTGCGAGGTGCGCAGAATCTTGCTGACGGCGTCCGGCGGACCCTTTTTTGGCAAAACGGCGGCGGAGCTGTCTCATGTCACCTTAGAGGAGACCCTTGCGCATCCGACGTGGAAAATGGGACGGAAGATCACCGTGGACAGCGCGACGCTCATGAACAAGGGCTTCGAGATCATTGAAGCGGTCCGCCTGTTTGGAGTACCGGAGGAGCGCGTAGAGGTCCTCGTACATCGGCAGAGTATAATCCATTCGATGGTGGAATATACTGATAATACCACCATTGCCGTTTTGTCTAAGCCCGATATGCGGGAGTGTATCCGTTATGCGCTGACTGCACCGGATCGTGCGTTTGTGCAGGAAAAGGGACTGGACTATGCCGCCATCGGTACACTGACCTTCGATAAGCCGGATACCGTGACCTTCCCGCTGCTCAATACCGCGAGGGAGGCAATACGTATCGGCGGTTCTGCTCCGGCGGCTCTGATAGCATCGGATGAAGCGGCAGTACACTCGTTTTTTGACAAAAGGATCCCGTTTT
>USGH01000298.1 GCA_900554225.1 uncultured Eubacteriales bacterium
TCCAGTACATGAGAAGATCGTTCGCGAGCGGCTCCCGATGGGATCCGCCTTCTACGGGGAGAGATTGCGTCCATTGGTGAATTGGGTAGTGGTAGGATACCTCGTTGTGGGAGGGGATTGCGTGCAATTATCATTGGTTATAGGTTGTACATTGGTAAAACCCCCGTCGTTCTCCACCCTAATGACCGCACCTACATCAAATAGACGGCGGATGACGGAGTTTAGCAGGCTAAACTCGGTCAGCCGCCCCAGAACGATCTCCTGCGGACTTGGACGGAGCAATATTGGTGCGCACACGGACTTGCACAAACTAAATCCATCACCACCCCCATATAAAAGTTTTGCGGAGCTTTTCCAAAAGCGACCGTTCCCCCCGTTCCCCCGTCCTCAGAAATTAAAGGATTACATAAGATGATTATCGTAAAGACAAAAGAACAGATTGAGAAGATGAAGATTGCCGGGCGGATCACCGGAGAGGCGATTCTCGTTGCGGCGGAGATGATCCGGGAAGGGGTCACGACGAAGCAGATCGATGAGAAGATCCGGCACCACATTGAGAAGAACGGTGCGAAGCCGTCCTTTCTGGGGTATGGCGGATTTCCGGGGAGCGCGTGCATTTCGATCAACGACGAGATCATCCACGGCATCCCGTCGGCAGAAAGAGTGCTGCACGAAGGCGATATTGTAAAGATCGATGTAGGCGCGTTCATCGGCGGCTTCCATGGGGACAGCGCGAACACGTTCCCGGTCGGGAAGATCTCCGCGGAGGCACAGCACCTGATCGACGTGACGAAGGAGAGCTTCTACCGCGGCGTAGCGGCGATCGACATCGAGCACGGCAGGATCGGGGACATCGGGCACGCCATCGACAGCTATGTAGTGGAAAACGGCATGACAACGGTGAAGAAGTACGTGGGACACGGCGTGGGACACGATCTGCACGAGGATCCGAACGTGCCGAACTATGGCACCGCCGGACGTGGACCGAGACTGTGCCGCGGCATGACGATCGCGATCGAGCCGATGGTGAATCTCGGCGGTCCCGAGGTCCTTGAGCGTCCCGATCACTGGACGGTGGTCACGAAAGACGGCAGCCTGTCCGCGCATTACGAGCATAGCTGCGCCCTGACCCCGGACGGCGTGATCCTGCTCACCAAGGTGGCGGATATATGAATCCGGCGGAGCTGTACGTCGTGCGGGTGAAATGCGGCAGGGATCGGAAACGGCTGTATCTTACCGCAGGTGCGGCGGACGCACCCTATCCGGCGGTGTGGATCGTAAACGGCGCGCTCCATCCGGTGGACAAGCCGAAGGTGAAGAACATCGCGCATCTTACGTGGATTGCACCGCTCTCTGCGGACGAAAAAACCGCAATCGCCATTGATTATTCGGACAAAACAGTTGCTGAAATACTCGCCAAATATGAGCAAAACGGAGAAAATGCGAAAATTCTTGCAAAAGACGAAAATCTTGCTTGACAGAAGCGGAGATTTTCAGTATAATGTATAAGTGATATGCTGTGCGATAGGGATAGTTTTGCCCAAAAATCGTGCCGCGTATCCGCATTTTCGGAGCAATCCGCTATTGCGTGATGAGCGAGTTGCCCGTCATTTCCTCGGGCTTTTTAAGACCCATGAGCTGGAGGACGGTCGGGGCGATGTCGCCGAGGTTTCCGCCCTGACGAAGCTTCAGACCTTCCAAGCCTTTACCGTAGACGACGACTTCGACGGGGTTCATCGTGTGGCGGGTGTGGGGCTCGTTAATCGAGGGTTCGAAGAGCTGGTCGCTGTTGCCGTGGTCGGCTGTGATGACCATCGCAGCCCCCGTTTTGTCGGCGGCTTCGGCGATTTTGCGCACTCCCGCGTCAACCGCCTCGATTGCCTTGACTGCCGCAGCCTGATTGCCCGTGTGGCCTACCACGTCGCCGTTTGCGAAGTTGACGACGATAAGCGCGTATTTGTCCTCGAGAACCGCCTTTGCGACTGCGTCGGCGACTGCGGGCGCGCTCATTTCGGGCTTTTGGTCGTAGGTCTGGACATCGCGCGGGGAGTCGATGAGGATTCTGTCTTCGCCCCTAAACGGCTCTTCGCGATAGTCGTTGAAGAAGAATGTGACGTGCGCGAACTTTTCGGTTTCGGCGCAGCGCAGCTGGGCGAGACCCTTCGAGCTTACATAGTCGCCCAAGATGTTGACCATTTTCGGCGGCTTGGGGAACAGGACGTTCGGGCAGAGACCGACTTTGTATTCTGTCATGGTCACGAAGAAGACCTGCGGCCAGACGGAGCGTTTGAATCCGTCGAAATCCTTGTCGATGAACGCGCTTGTCATTTCGCGCGGGCGGTCGCCGCGGAAGTTGAAGAGAATGACGCTGTCGCCGTTTTCGATCTTCGCGACGGGCTTGCCGTCATGCGCAACGACGAACGGCAGCAGATCCTGATCGATCATGCCGGGATTCTCGGCGCGGTACGTCTCAATGGCTTCCCGCGCGGAGGCGAACTGACGGCCCTCAGCCTGCACGTGCGTGCGCCAGCCCTTTTCGACCATCGGCCAGTTGGCCTCGTAGCGGTCCATGGTGATGACCATACGTCCGCCGCCGGAGGCGATTTTGTATTCGTGCTCTGCGTCCGAAAGCCCGGCGAGAACGGTCTCCAGCTGATCGACAT
>USGH01000299.1 GCA_900554225.1 uncultured Eubacteriales bacterium
AGAAAGCGAATAGATACCCGGAAGGTCGGTGACGATGACACCGTCATGCTTTTTCAGCTTGCCTTCCTTCTTTTCAACGGTAACGCCCGGCCAGTTTCCAACGAACTGGTTGGAGCCCGTCAACGCGTTGAACAATGTGGTTTTGCCGCAGTTGGGGTTACCCGCAAGAGCAATACGGATTTCCATGTTGATTTGTCCTCTCTTTCTGCGATTAGTACATCCTAACCGCAGAGGTAATATGTAGGGGATACGCAATCCCCCCGAATGATATACAATTGTCTCCCTCGGCGTTCCGCCGGATCATGATTGGGTATCTGCTGTACGCCGACTGCCAATCCACTGGTATGCTGCGATACGCTTTTGAGATTATTCAACCTCGATCATTTCCGCGTCCGCTTTCCGCAGCGACAGCTCATAATCACGGACGGTAACCTCGATCGGATCTCCAAGCGGTGCGACCTTACGGATGTAGACTTCGGTACCGCGGGTCAATCCCATGTCCATGATGCGGCGTTTGACAGCACCCTCGCCGTGCAGCTTGACGACGCGGACAGTCTCACCGATCTTCGCTTCCTTCAGTGTTTTCATGGATGTGTGCCTCCCTCTCTGATGATAATGTACGTGTTGGTAAGAAGCTCCGCGACCGCACCGCCATCAAACTACACGATCTGTGCGTTTCATCGTGGCAAGCAATCGCCCGCAGAGACTTTTTCAGAATGATCGCGGCTGTCAGATCATGATCTTGCGCGCCATTTCTTCACTGATGGCAACGCGTGCTTCCTTCACGTTGACGATGACGTTGCCGCCAAGCGAATTTACGACGGTGACATTGCCGCCCACAACGAAGCCCAGGTTTTCAAGATGCTTCTTGACCTCCGGACTGCCGCCGATTTTCTTGATAACGTTGACTGTGCCTGTGTCTGCAAGACTAAGTGGCATCATATTTTGCCTCCATTCTTCTTTGATTAGGCTTTCCTAACCGGCACTGTATGATAACGGGTTAGCTTCATCTAACCCTGTAATATCATACACGATGACACTCGATTTGTCAATAGTTTTTTGCAAAAAATCGGCTTCGTTCGACAACTTTGGCACTCTGAATAATATGTTAGTCGCAGCTAATCATTTTATTGGAAATTCTGTATACCTTATACCTTCCACGCCCGGTTTCCCATTCCCGTATGTTCCTTGTACACGGCAGCCTTCCTGTGCAACAGTTTATGGTACCGCATCGCACGATATGCGCACAATATTGCTGCGTTTTTCGGAAATCGTTGACTTTTTCATGCATCCATGTTATAATAAGTAAAATTTTTCAGTGAACGGAGGGATATGTTGCACATTTTTCTGAACCTCCCCTACCCCGATGCCAATCCATACGTATCGCTTTGGGCAAATGAGGAAGAAAAAATCAATTTTCGCACGGAAACGGATCGTGCGGATCGCTGTACGCTTGCGTTTGCCGCTACAGAGCTTGCAAAATATCTGACCCGCTGCGGTCATACCATAAAAATTGGTGATGCGGAAAATACGGACGACTATGAGGCAGTGATTCGTTTTTCCATTCCGACACACAGCGGAATCCCCTGCGCATTTTCCATCACACCAACCGAGAACGGCTGTATTTTATCCGGCACGGATCGCACGGGGGTGCTATACGGTGCCTATGCGCTTGCGGAAATGCAGGGATTTCGGTTTATATCCTTTGAAAACGACGGAGAACGACTGCCCGGAGCCTCGGATACTATGTGTCTCCCCGATGCACGCATGGACAGCGTACCGTGTGCACCGCTTGGACGAGGGTTTGAATTTGAGGGCGTACTGAAGGATTCCGAAGATGTGCTGTACTGGATGGCGCGCAACCGGATGAATCTCTGCGGATACCGTCCTGCCACCACCGCGCTTGCAAAAAAGCTCGGCATGATCGAAAAGACCGGCGGACACATCTTTGAAGCGCTTTTGGCACCGGAGCAAACCGCATCGGATGGCAGAACGTTTTGGGATGCACATCGGGACTGGTATGGCACACCTTCCTCCGGCGACAAGGAGCTTTCCCGTGCGCTGTACACCCAGTTCTGCGTCACCAATACCGCGCTGTGCGACTATCTGGGAGAAGCATTGCTGCAAAACATCATGGGCAAGTGGTACGGCGCGGATCGGATCGATGTATGGCCGTTTGACACATGGGGGAACGTCTGCGCCTGTGAAAAATGTCGTGCGCTTGGCAACGGAACCGATCAGGCGCTGTATTTTCTCTCTCAAATGCGCGCGTATTTGAACGATGCGAGACGGCAGGGACGACTCGATCACGATGTACAGCTCGTACTCACCGCATATGAGGGAACGTCTACCCTTGCCGCACCTTCGAAGCCTGTGCCGGAAAATCTGACCGCTGCCGGGGACTATGTCGTCTACTGCCCGATTCTGCGCTGCTATGACCACGCACTGTCCGACACCTCCTGCTCCTACAATTCAATCTACGCCGATACCTTGTCGGACTGGATGGCGGTTCGGGACAGGATTCCGGTGATGCTCTTAGAGTATTACAACGTCAGCAAGCTGGAGGATCTGCCTGTTCTATATACGGAGCGGATCGCATCCGATCTCTCCGAATGGTTTGCGCGCGGCGTATCCGGCTTCACCTATATG
>USGH01000300.1 GCA_900554225.1 uncultured Eubacteriales bacterium
TTATCGGATGGGTCCGGGACGCACAGCCGCTCGCAAAGGTGTATTTGCAGGAAACGTGGGCGTATGAAATCGACAGCACACACGGTGCCTTCACGCAGTATCACTCCGATCAGCGATATATGTACGAGTGCCTGCGCGATGCGTACCGTAATGCCGCGAAGCAGGTGGACGCCGCGCTCATTCCGAGTGGGGATGTAGTCCAGTATTTCCGGGAACACGTGACACGGTACGACTATGCACACGGTGGACTGTCCTTGAACCGCGACGGATTTCATCTGAGCATCCCCTACGGCAGATACTTAAACAGCACCGTCTGGTTTGAGACCCTGCTCGGCGGCGACATTCGCGGAAATGCGTTTGTACCGGACGGCGTGCAGGATGTCGCTCTGCTTGCCGAAATCCAGAACGAAGTCCACAACTATCTCGCAAATGATAAGAAAGAAGCAAACTGACCTATGCAGTACCTGATTGACAGCGCGAACCTGCCCGCCATCGCCGCTTGTATGGCGTATTATCCAACCGTCGGTGTGACCACCAATCCCACGATCATTTCCCGGGAAAAGCGACCGCTTGCCGAAATTCTCCCGGAGATCCGTGCGCAGATCGGTCCTGAACAATGGCTGTTCGCACAGGTGATCTCCGACAGTGCCGACGCAATGTGCCGGGAAGCCGCATTTTACGCAGAGAAGCTCGGTGGGAGATTCTCCGTGAAGATTCCGGCGACACGCGAGGGATTGCGCGCGACCCGTATCTGTACCGCAGATGGGATTCCGGTAACGGTTACAGCGGTATTCACGCCACAGCAGGCTCTGCTCGCCGCACGTTCCGGTGCCGCTTTTGTCGCGCCGTATGTCAACAAGCTCGACGCGTATGCCGGCGACGGAATCGCTCTGGTTGCCGAGACGCATACACTTTTCACGCAGTTCGGGCTTACGACAAGGATTCTTGCCGCCAGCTTCCGCAATGCCGCACAGGTCAATCGCGTGGCTTTGGCCGGTGCGGACTACATCACGCTGCCACCTGCATTCTACGACACACTGATCGAGCATCCGCTTACGACCGGAGCTGTCGCGGGATTCACGAAGGACTGGCAAGGTGTATACGGCGATACGCCGCTTACGGAACTGCTCTGACGCACACAAAAGCATATAAAAAGAAGGTTGATCGTATGGGTCAACCTTCTTTTTTGGAAATTTGGTTTTATGTGGTACCGTTCTTATCCTGCCCCTGTATGTCGGTCTGCTCGGACTGCGGCTTTTCGATGAAGATGGGTTCCTTTTCAAAATCGCGTTCCGGCGGATCTGTCATATAGTATTCGAGCTCGGTTTCTGCCTTTTTCGCGCGCAATCTGGCATCCGTTTTCTGGTGAACCAGCGCACAGATCACCGCGGCTGCCGGTACCCCAAGGATCATCCCGGCAAAGCCAAAGAATCCGCCCGCGATTGTGATGGACACAAGAACGCCAAGTGCCGATAATCCTGTGGAATCTCCCAGAATTTTTGGGCCAATGACGTTGCCGTCGAGCTGTTGGATCACAAAAATCATCAGAATGAACCATAGTGTCATTTTCGGCTCCGCGATGAAAATGATGAACGCACTGGGGATCGCGCCGATGAACGGTCCGAAGAACGGAATGATGTTCGTCACGCCGATGATGACGCTGATGAGCGGCGTAAACGGCATTCCGACTATGGACATGACGATGAAGGTGAGCAGTCCGATGATGGCGGAATCGATGATTTTACCGAGCAGGAAGCCGCCAACCGTTTTGTTTGTAAAGCGCATCAAATACACGAGATTGAGATAGCGACGGCGGTCCAGAAGTGCGGCGGCGATCCGTTTGCATTTGGCGATCAGCTTTTCCTTGGCGAGAAGCAGATAGACTGCGACGATGGTACCAATGAGCGCGTTCTTCACCTCGATCACGAACCGTCCGGCATAAGCCAGCACCTGATTCCCCAGGCTTTCCAAATATCCGTATAAGGTGGAGATCAGGCTTTTTAAGTCCGTGGAAATCTCATTGACGTCCATAAATTCGGAAAGGTTGTTGTACTGCCCGTTGAAGAGCGGAAAATCGCGGATGAACTTGTCCACCAGATTCTGTGCCGCTGTAATGTAGCCGGAGATCTGTGTTTCCAGCTCCAGAAAGCTTCGTCCGACCTGCGGAATGACCAGCCCGACGAGTAAGGCAAGCACGAGAAACAAAAGCAGCATGGAAAACAGCACGCTAAGTGGCCGCTTCAAGCGTTTTTCTGCCTTGGAGCCATGCCGGAAGCGTAGGATTTTCTCCTCACAGAATCGCTGAAACGGCGATAGGATATACGCGATGATAAAGCCGTAGATGAGCGGCGACAGCACCGTAAACACGGTATCGAGAAACGACTTGATACCAGCCAGATTGGAAATCAAAAGAAAGAAAAGGATCACGCTGAACAACACCAGTACCGCGTATCGGGATATCTGCGCGTACTTTGTGTTTTTGCGGAAACCAAACATAGCCACACCTCCGCGGGGACAGTTTTCTTCTATTATTATACCGTATCGGAGGGGACGTGTCAATCGTTTTTTCCGTTTCCGTCTGTTTTTACACAATCCATCTACCCTCTGAAAGCATAGTAGCGCGCTTTTTTCGCT
>USGH01000301.1 GCA_900554225.1 uncultured Eubacteriales bacterium
CAAAATGCCGTTTCCCGGTATATACTATTATAAAACACCATCGAATCGAGGATACCATCATGCCGCATCTGCCGGATTTCCAAAACCATACCGTGACCCTGCTCGGTGCCGGGATCTCCAATATGCCGCTTGCCCAGTTTCTCATCGAACGCGGCGCGACTGTCACCGTCCGGGATCGCAAATCGCCGGAGGAGCTGGGAGATCGTGCGCAAACGCTCCGTTCTCTCGGCGTGACGCTCATCACCGGGGAAGAATACCTCCAGAACATCACCGAAAGCTATATTTTCCGTTCACCGGGAATCCGACCGGACATTCCGGAGCTTGTTGAAGCCGTTGCCCGCGGAGCGCACCTGACCTCCGAGATGGAGTGCTTTCTTACTGCCTGCCCGTGCCCTGTATACGCAGTGACCGGAAGTGACGGCAAAAGCACCACGACGACAATCACCCATCTGCTCCTGTCCCAAACACACAAATCCTTCCTCGGCGGCAATATCGGCGAGCCGCTTCTGCACCGCCTGCCGCAGATGCATACGGAGGATCGGGTTGCTGTGGAGCTGTCGAGTTTTCAGTTGATGACCATCGACGCACCGGTTGCCGCGGCTGCCATCACGAACGTTACGCCGAACCATCTGAACTGGCATACGGATATGGCGGAATATATCGAAGCGAAAAAAAGGATCCTGCGTCATGCCGGACGTGCGGTTCTGAACTACGGCAACGCAGAGACAAAGCAGATCGGTGAAGAGATCCAGCGGGACAACGGCATTCCCGTCGTGTTTTTTGCCCGCGAGCCGATCCCGCGGTCCGCACTACGCCCCATCGACGGTGCGATCTATATCGAAAACGGTGCCATCGTGACGGAATTTGCCGGGGACGAGAAGCGATACCTCATGACCTTAGACGAGATCAGGCTTCCGGGGCTGCACAACGCGGAAAATTACATGACCGCCATCGCCCTGACATGGGGACAATGCCCTGTGGAAGCCATCGTGGAAACGGCAAAGACCTTCGGCGGCGTAGAGCATCGGCTGGAGTTCGTAGCCCAGAAGAATGGCGTGACCTATATCAACGGTTCCATCGATTCTTCTCCGACCCGGACCGCGGCGGCACTGTCGGCGATCCCGGAGCGGTCGATCGTTCTCATCTGCGGCGGCTACGACAAGCACATTCCATTCGCGCCGCTTGCCGAGGCGGTTCTTACCCATCCCGGCGTACATGATCTTGTACTGACCGGAGCGACCGCAGAAATGATCATGCACGCCATGACAGACGATCCGCAATACGCCGTGCGTGTGGAGAACGGATTTCACATGACAGTCGTCCCCGATTTTGACGATGCGTTCCGTATGGCAGCCTCCAGAGCGAAACCGGGTGATACGGTGCTTTTGTCTCCCGCCTGCGCCAGCTTTGATGCGTTCCCCAATTTTGAGGTGCGCGGCAGACACTTCAAGGAGCTTGTCCACGCGCTGTAAGACAGGATGGTGCCAAAAGCACACGACCAAATTGGCAAAACAACCAAAAAGAAAGCCCGCGATCTGTGTAAAATCACGGGCTTTTTGCGTGCTTACGGATTGTCGTTTGCTTCCGTTTCCGTCTCGGCTTCTGTCTCCGTTTCTATCTCGGATTCCGTTTCCGTCTCGGCTTCTGTCTCCGTTTCTGTTTCGGACTCCGTTTCCCAATCGATTTCCGTTTCTGTCTCCGTTTCCGTTACCGGATTCATTTCGTCATCTGCATGGGCATTGGCAAGCAGGAACAATCGCTGCACCGCGTAGCCGTCGTCCTGCACGTACCAGATATAGTTGGTGTCAAACCCGTCGTACGACCGAGCTGTGTCATAGCGCAGATCGTAGTTGTCGTAGCAGCCGTATTTGATCCCGTTCTCCTGACAGAGCGTGACAAATTCGTCCTCGGTGAACGCGAGCGAGAGAAGCCTGGACAGCTCCATGCGTTCCCGTGGCTTGGTGTACGGATCGATGAAAAACGGATACTCCATTTTTTCGCTGTCCACAGGATAGGTGAAGAAATCCTGCACCTGACGATACTTCACATTGGCATAGAACGACATGAATTTCACAGTGTTCCACAGTGCATCGTCAGCCAGACCGTTTTTCTTTGCGTACCGGATCATATCCGTGAGGTGTCCGCTGGTTTCATACCAGTTCAGACTGTCGCGGTTGGCAAGCTCTTCTTCGGAAAGGGTCGCGCGATCCTCCGCTTCCACTTCCCGGTAGGAGGTCATCTCGTCCCGGTCAAAATCGATCCCGCTGTCGTGGCAGACCATCCGGTAAACGATCTCCTCCATGACTGGCAGATTGATCATGATCGGCGGCTGTGTCCCGTCACAGTAGGTGACGCCGCAGTCCTCGCCGTTTGTGGAAATGGTGCCGTCAAAGTACGAGGTGATGCAGGAGTCACTCATTCCGGCGACACCGCCCGTGCGATTGACAAATTCTCTCTCCGTGTAGCTTGTGTATGCCTCCGTCCGGATGTCCGCGATGGCGTAGCAGGAGTCTACAAGCAGCGCTTCTCCCGCGAGACCACCGGCTGTGAATACATTGGCGCCGCTTACGCTTGTGACGTCAATGGTGACGTTTTTGACGTAGCACCCGGCGATGGTGGACGC
>USGH01000302.1 GCA_900554225.1 uncultured Eubacteriales bacterium
CTCTTCCCTGCCGCGGCTCCAGCGATGGTTGATATGGTCGTCGTTCAGGATCACAAATTTGTGCGGGAAATTCCTGAGATGCAGATCGATATGGGTCTTGATCACCTCGGCGGGATACACGATGTCCGTGCCGCAGAACGTGTGTCCCTCGCCCCAGGTACCGAATGTACCGACGTCAACCAGCTCCACACGCGGATCGTGGTCGAATTTCCGTCCGGCTTCCTCCAGAAATCGGGAGAGCTTTTCCAGAAAGATCGGATCGCTGTAGTCCGGTTCCAGTCGATTGCCGTCCAAGGCATACCCTTGTGCGCCCGCCTTATAGACATACTCCGGTGTGGCAAACGGAATCGAGCCGTCGGCTTCATAGGTCACAAGCCGGATGCCGAAGCGATAGTCGAACTTCGACCACTCCTCCATGATGGAATCGATATACGACCAGTCGTACACACCCTCCTCTTTTTCAATATCTCCCCAGTCAAAGCGGAGATAGAGGTGGTTGAGCATCGGGAAATCCTCGAGATGGTCTGCAGGATCGTGGTGAACACGGTAGTTGTCGCGCAGATAGCCGTTGTCGATGTAGTGCCAGTACCAGCCCTTGTGCGGATTGCGGACAATACGTCGGTCGTCGGCGATCGGACGCAGATCCACGCTGTACGGGGCAAGATAGCGATCGTCATATTGGTAAAGCGAAATGCCGTTTTCCGTTGTAGGATTCGGCTTACTCTGGATATTGGGGTAATGGAACATGGGATTCCTCCGGTTTTGTGGATTTTTCTAAAGGGTACCACACTTGACGGCAAATTGCAACGGTCCACATGGAAATTTTATGATAAAATTTCAGCGAACGGTTGCATTCCTGCCGTTTTTCTGTTACAATGATGGCATACACGGCATACACTGATGCCGAAGCATATGTATTTCGGAGGAATGTAGCATGAAGGTTTTATTGTTGAACGGCAGTCCGCATCAGAACGGCTGCACCTATACGGCACTCTCGCACATCGCTTCTGTACTGGAGGCGGAAGGGATCGGGGCAGAAATTGTCTGGATCGGTCCGAAGCCGATTCGCGGCTGTTTTGCGTGCGGCGGATGTTCGGGGACAGAAAAATGTCTCTTTGATGACGATATTGTCAACGACATTGCAGACAAAGCCATCGCTGCCGACGGACTGATCATTGGCTCCCCTGTCTATTACGCCGGGATGAATGGCACGCTGTCCTCCCTGCTCGACCGACTGTTCTTCTCTGCCGGCAAGCATTTCCGCTACAAGCCCGCCGCCGCTGTGGTATCCGCAAGACGTGCCGGTACGACGACGGCGCTCGACGAGATTGAGAAATACTTCACCATATCCGAGATGCCGGTCGTTTCCTCCTCGTATTGGACGATGGTTCACGGCGCGAAGCCGGAGGATGTCGAAAAGGATCGCGAGGGCTTACAGGTCATGGAGAATCTGGCGCGAAACATGGCATGGATGCTCCGCTGCATTGAAGCAGGACGGAATGCCGGGATCCTGCCGCCGGAAAACACCTACACGGAGCGCACAAATTTCATCCGATGAACGTTCCGAGGAAGGAAAAAGAAAATGATCGATATTTCCGTAAACTGGTCGGAAAGAACCGGTACCGTCAAGCCGATGCACGGTGTCGGTCAGCCGCCCTTTGCCGGGATGGATTTCTCCATGTTCCACTATCTCACGGAGGCGGGGATTCCCTTTTCCCGGCTGCACGATGTTGGCGGTATGTTTGGCGGAAGCGTATTTGTGGACATTCCGAATCTGTTCCGCGATTTTTCCGCTGATCCTGCCGATCCCGCGTCCTACGATTTTGCGTTCACGGACCGACTCCTTGCCGCACTGCACAAAGCCGGTGTCGAGCCGTTCTTCCGCTTGGGCGTGACGATCGAGAACCACACCTACATCAAGCAGTATCGTCTGATGCCCCCTCCCGATTTCCAGAAATGGGCGAGGATCTGTGAGGGCGTGATCCGTCACTACAACGAAGGCTGGGCGGACGGCTATCACTTGGGCATTCGCTACTGGGAAATCTGGAACGAACCGGACAATTCTCCCGATATTCCCGAAAATCAGATGTGGTGGGGAACAAAGGAGGAGTATTTCCGCCTGTACGATGTGACCGCCAAGCATCTGAAGACCTGTTTTCCGGACCTGAAGATCGGCGGATTTGCAAGCTGCGGATTCTATGGGATTCTGGAGAAGGAATCCAGTCCCGATGCCGCCTGCTCTCCACGCACCCAGTATTTTCTCGATTTCTTTGACGACTTTCTCGCCTATATCCGCGCTCACAGCTCTCCGCTGGACTTTTTCTCATGGCACAGCTACGGCAGCATCCGCGACACCATGCAGTACGCTGCCTATGCCCGGAAAAGGTTAGACGAAGCCGGGTACGAAAACGTGGAGCATACCTGCAACGAGTGGAACTGTGAGCCAACGCAGCGCGGTACTCTCCGTCATGCCGCCAACACCGCCGGAATGCTTCTGGCCATGCAGGCTTCCTCCCTTGCCAGTGCCATGTTCTACGACGCGCGGCTTGGCATATCTGTTTACGGCGGACTGTTCCATCCCCTGACGCGTCAGCCGTTCCCCGCCTATTACG
>USGH01000303.1 GCA_900554225.1 uncultured Eubacteriales bacterium
CGCGCGTCGGGCTTGTCGATCTTGTTGATGCAGACGATAATCCGATGGTTCAGATCAAGCGCCTTCTGCAGGACGAAACGGGTCTGCGGCATTGGGCCTTCCGCCGCGTCAACCAACAGAATAACGCCGTTCACCATCTTCAGAATACGCTCCACCTCGCCGCCGAAATCCGCGTGACCGGGGGTGTCGACGATGTTGATCTTCACGCCGTGCCAGTGGACAGAGGTATTTTTCGCGAGAATGGTGATACCTCTCTCCCGTTCCAGATCGCCGGAGTCCATAACGCGCTCCCGTACCGTCTGATTTTCATGATATGCGCCGCCCTGCTTCAGCATTTCATCGACAAGAGTTGTCTTGCCGTGGTCAACGTGTGCGATGATGGCGACGTTGCGCAGATCTTCTCTAACCAAAGTCGTATCCTCTCCCTTGCATCAAGGGAGCTTTTCCTTTCTTGCAATCGCTTACAATTCATGTTTTCTAACCTTAATATTATAGCACAAAAACGGCAAAAAAGAAAGGATTTACGCGAAAAAAACACAGATTCAGCAGTTTGTAAAAAGATAAAGCCCATATTGGGCGGGGGATTGTCATATGTTCAGGAACGGGAAAACGCAGTGCGAAACCCGAGAATTCCCAAGGGCAATAAAACGAAACAAGCCGCGCCGTATCCGAATAAAAATCCGATGCGGCGCGGTCAGGCTGTATAGTATTTTGTATACGGAGGTCACCGTGCCATAAGCTGCACCATGACTGCCTTCTGTGCGTGGAGCCGGTTTTCCGCTTCCTCAAAGATCTCGTTCGCGTGGGCTTCAAAAACCTCTGCCGTGATCTCCTCGCCGCGATGTGCCGGGAGACAATGCTGTACCATTGCACCGGGATTGGCAGCTTCGAGCAACTTGTCATTGATCTGGTAGCCGGTGAAGATCTTATGCCGTTCCAGTGCTTCCGCTTCCTGCCCCATTGACGCCCAGACGTCTGTAAAGAGTACATCTGCGCCGGCAGCCGCTGCAAAAATGTCGTCCGTCATGCAGAATTTGCCGGGATATTGTGCCGCGAATGCCAACACATCCGGATGCGGCTGATGGGATTGCGGACAACCGATCGCCACCGACATTCCAACCGTCAGTCCACCGACGATGAGGGAATTGGCCATGTTGTTGCCGTCGCCGATATAGCACATCTTCAGCCCGGAGAAATCGTTCTCGCCGCCGCACTTGAACTCCCGCACCGTCAGAAGATCCGCGAGGATCTGGCATGGATGGCAGTAGTCTGTCAAGCCGTTGATGACAGGGCAGGTGCAGTAATGTGCGAGATCCTCCACCTCTTGCTGCGCAAACGTGCGGATCATGATCCCATCGAGATACCGGGACAGCACACGCGCCGTATCGACAAGGGGTTCGCCGCGTCCGATCTGCAAGTCCCGCGGGGAGAGAAAGAGCGGCTGCCCTCCCAGCTGATAGATGCCGGTTTCAAACGACACTCTTGTGCGCGTGGAGGATTTTTGGAAGATCATCCCCAGCGATTGTCCGGCAAGGATCGGATGCGCAATTCCGTGATGCCGTTCGTATTTGAGCTTTGCCGCAAGATCGAGCAGAGAGAAGATCTCCGCCTGCGACAGATCCGCCATTTTTGTGAGATCCTTTTTCATTCCGCAGCCTCCATAAGCGATTTTTTCAGTATCTGTAAGCCCTCGTCCATCTCCTGCATGGAAATATTGAGCGGCGGCAGCAGACGCACTACATCTTCTCCGGCAGTCAGTACAAGCAGACCGTTGGCAAACGCCTTTTGCAATACCGCCTTCGGACTGCTTTTCACCTGAACGCCGATCATCAGTCCCATATGACGCACGGATACAATACCGCAGTCCTCCCACGACGCGATTTTTTCCGCCATCAGATTTCCACGCCGTACTACGCCATCCAGAAACTCGTCCGTCAAATGGGAGGTGATATATACCGCCGCGGCGGAAGCCACCGGATTGGCACCAAATGTAGAGCCGTGCATCCCGCTGCCGAGCGTTTCCGCCGTTTTCGCACCGCCGATACAGGCGCCCATCGGCAGTCCGCCTGCGAGAGCCTTTGCAACGGTCACAATGTCCGGCTGGATCCCGTAATTCTGGAACGCGAACGGCGTCCCGGTCCGTCCCATACCCGTCTGCACTTCGTCAACGATGAGCAGCACATCACGCTCCGCACATAGCTTTTCCACCGCCGTCACATATTCCGACGAGAGAATATTTACACCGCCCTCGCCCTGGATCACCTCCAAGAGCACCGCGCAGACCGAACCGTCCAGAGCCTTGTCCATTGCGTCTATGTCTCCGGCAGGGCAGTATACAAAGCCGTCTGTAAACGGATCAAAATACCGGTGGAACACATCCTGTCCGGTGGCGGCGAGGGTCGTAATCGTTCTGCCGTGGAAGGATTTTTGCAGCGTGACGATCCTGTAGCGATTCGCACCATATTTGTCGCAGCTGTATTTCCGCGCCAGCTTGATCGCGCATTCGTTGGCTTCTGCGCCGGAATTGCCGAAAAACACATTCGACAGTCCCGATTTTGCAACGAGCCATTTTGCAAGGACCGCTGCCGGTTCGCAGTAATAATAGTTGCAT
>USGH01000304.1 GCA_900554225.1 uncultured Eubacteriales bacterium
ACACGTGACCTCGTCGATGACGTAGAAGAAATAAAACCGCTGTCCGACGATGTAGGAATACAGCCCATACGGTTCCGCATTGCGAATGAAGCCGCGTGCCTTGTCCCACAGCTCGATCCGTTCACAGGTCGGAGACCAGTCGTATGCCCAGTAGCCGTGGACCCAGATCTCTCCGTCCCGCCATGCTTCCGGACGCGCATCCTCGTAATAGAAGCCGCCCTTCAGCGCACCGACCTTGTTGCCCCATTCGTTTGAGGTCGCTTCTCCCACATCGGTGATCTTCAGAAAATCCTTTTTCGGATACCGCGCGATCTGCATCGGCTTGCCGTCAATGCACAGCGCACTGTGGGAAGGCGCGACGGCGCGTCCGAAACCGCGTGAGACAAAGCGTGCTGGATTGACACCGTATTTTTTCAGATCGCAGACATACACGCCGTTTTCAAGCATGGTGTACTTGCCGGAGAGCGGTACGCCGCCGATGAGCCGACAGCCCTGCTCTGCGGTCAGATGGGTCCCGGATGGCACACGGATCGGCTCCGTCAGAAAATGCACACCGGAAGAGATGATTTCGTCAAACTGCATAGGATGATCCTCCGTTGGTTGGTCTGGGCGCGGCGCATACGGGAGAAAACCGCGCCAAATTTTCCATTACTGTACCATATCGGGTACGTTTTGTCAAGAGAGAACGCCGAAATTATGATGCATTTTGCTTTTTCAGTACCCAACGATGCAGATACCGCACCGCGCACACAAGCATGATGAACAATAGGATGAGTCCGATGGAGAACGAGCGCATTCCGATCGCCTTGACAACCGCGCCATACAAAAACGGCAGTACGAGGGAGCCGACATATGCCGCTGCCATCTGTGTACCGATCACGGCTCCGCTGATGTCCGCACCGAAATTGCCGGGGGTCAGGTGCATGAGATTCGGATAGGTCGGTCCGTTCCCGAGTCCGATGAGAAACAGTCCCGTGACGGCAAGCCAGAATGGTCCCGGCAGCAGCAACAGAACAAGCGAAACGGCGACCGCGCCAAACCCAAGTGCCATGATCTGCCAGCTGCTGAAACGGCGTGCGAGAAGACCCGCAAGGAATCTGCCAAGTGTGAGTCCGACAAAATATACCGTAAGCCACCCCGCAGCTGCATCCACGGACAATCCCTTTTCCTCCACCAGAAAGGTACTGCCCCACGTGCTGCACAGATATTCCATCGATACAGAGGAGAAAAACGACAGCCAGGCCGCACGGACGCCGGGAATCGCAGCAAGCTCGCGCAGGGAGGCGTCCCGTACCGCCGCCGACGCAGAAGCAAGCTCCGCCTTTTCTGCCGATTTCCAGAGGGGATACGACAAAAACATAACCGCTGTAATGCCGAGCTGGATATAGGCAGCCCAACGATAACCGATGTGCCAGTTGTTCTTTTCGGAGAGGGCGAGTGCCATCAGATACGGACTGATCGACACGCCGACGCCGTAGAAGCAGTGCAGAAAATTCATATGTGCTGCGCTGTAGTGGATCGCAACATAGTTGTTCAGCCCTGCATCGATGGCACCGGCACCGGATCCAAGCGGAATGGCAAAGAGAATGAGGGTGATCAGATTCGGCGCGAACGAAAAGCCAAGCAGTCCCACCGCGGTGAGTGCCGTGCTGACTGCCGATACACGCCACGTGCCATAGCGGTGGATCAGACGGGAGGAGGAGAGGCTGGAGAGGACGGTAAAGAGAGAGAACAGCGGCGTGAGATATCCGGCGATATGAACACCGAGTCCGAAGTCCACGTGCATTGCCGGCCATGCGGGGCCAAAAAGAGAATCGGGAATCCCCAGTCCGATGTAGGCAATGTAGATGACAAGCAGAAGCAGTATGGTCATAATAACCCCTTCGCAGTAGAATACACCTATTATATGCGCCTGTGCATACGGTGTCAATATGTCTCCGCGAAAAATCCGCGCGGCATGGGAAATGAAAAATGTAAACAATCTGTGAAAGGTGTTGACTTTTATGTCTACATAGTGTAGACTATACGCAGACTACAAATTGTAGACAGAAAGGAGCATACCCATGGAAGAAGAAAAAAGGGAGCGGCTCGGAGCCATCGAAGCGAAGTTCGCCGATCGGATCTGGGAGATTGCCCCGGTGTCGTCTGCGGAGCTTGTGCGTATCGGTGAGGAGCTGTTCCACTGGAAGCGCACGACGGTGTATACCGTTCTGAAGCGGCTGTGCGACAAGGGACTGTTTGAAAACGATCACGGTACGGTGCGCGTAAAAATCAGCCGGGAATCGTACTATGCCAACCAGAGCCGTCGATTTGTGGAGGAAGCCTTTGACGGATCACTGCCCGCCTTCCTCGCCGCCTTTGCCGGAGAACGCGGATCAGATGCCGTCATGGCCTTCCTCCCCGCAAGCCAGACGCTGCGGATAGAGCATCCGGCCTTCCGTGGACGTAAGGTTGTGGAGGCAGAAGGGGATCATGCGGCCATCGGGGCGCACCACATGGATGCAGCAGCCGCGCACCCGCTCCACGTCCAGAGAGAGCGCATCCTGAAAAGCCATGCAGGAAAGGGTGAAGCGCTGTTCGGCCCCGGCACGGGCCAGAAAGCGGCC
>USGH01000305.1 GCA_900554225.1 uncultured Eubacteriales bacterium
GAGAGCTGCCGCGTCATCGGGGAATCGTGCGCGCCGTCCACGCACCGCAGCTTCAGCGATTTGCGCAGCGCTTCCAGATTCTTCCAGGCCGCATCGTTCGGCAGCAGGGGCTGATCCTGCATCTCTCGGAACACGGTGTTCCATAGGTGCATCAGCTCCATCGTGCGCGCGTCGGCCATGGCCTGCGTATCGCCCGTCACCGCAATCAGGAGATCCTCATCCGGGAAGCAGAACGCCTGCTGGCTGCCCATGCCGAGGAAGCCGAAGCCGTTATGGCGCAGCCGCCAAATCTGGTAGCCGTAGCCCTCCATATATTCGACGTTGTCCGCATCGATCGCGTTGTCGATCTGGTTGGCCGTCGCCTCGCGGACGTAATCCGCAGGCAACAGCTGTTTGCCGTCCACGCAGCCGCCGTGCATCACGAGGTAGGCCATCTTCGCCAAATCCATCGCGCCCGCCAGAATGCCGCTGCCGCCCCAGCTGTGGCCGCAGGGGGATTTGACGCAGGTGATATCCTCCCGCATCCCCATCGGTTCAAAGACGCGCTCCCGCAGCAAATCCTCAAAGTTCTTCCCCGCAACGCGCTCCACGATTACGCAGAGCATCAACGTGCAGGCTGTGTTATATTGGAAAACCATGCCGCTCTTATGCGTGGGCGGGGTTTCAAACCAGGTGCGCACCCAATCCATGTCCGGCTCAGGCTTGTTCATGTTATAGGTCGTGTCGTCGTGACAATCCGCCATGCAGAGCAAATCGCGAATGGTCGTGTCCTTCATCCAATGATGCATCCCGCTCTGGTCGTACTCGGGGAAGAAATCCACCACGCGGTCGCAGTCCTCAAACGTCGTCATGAACCCCAGCGAGATGCGCACCGCGCCCGCCATCACGCCGTTCACCAGCGTTTCGTTCCATTTCGTGGATTCCGCACCCCATTCACACACCTGCGATACGTACTGCATTTTCACGTTGAACCGATCGGAGACGGTGGCGTTGCGCTGATACAGCGCGTCGTTTACGCCCTCACCGGTCAGCTCCTCCGGCATGAAGGAATCCTCGTATTTCACACGTGTGAAGAGGGTGAAGGTCTGTCCGCCGTAGTCCTTTTCCGGCAGATTGTCCTCGATCTGTTCCCGGGTCGTCTCCGTTTCGGCAGGCGTGGTGTCCACCGTGGCGGTGGTGTCCGTATTCGTGCCGGAATCGTCGTTTGTTGTGGTCGAATCGCCGTTTCCGCAGCCTGCGAGAGAGGAGGCTAAAAGAATCGCGGCAAGCAGCAGGGATAGGATGTGCTTACGCATGGGAAAGTCCTCCGTATATTGTATTTTGGATATGGTAAAATCTCTGTATACAGTATAGCACATATCCACGATTTTCGCAAGCGGGATTTCCAAAATTCTGTGGCAGCGATCACAAAGCTTTTCCGGTAAGATCCGGTCAAAAATCTTAAAAAAGTATAAAAGTCTGTCGGAATCGAAAATAGCCGTTGCAATTCGACACAGGGTGTGATATAATACAAATAATTGAACCAATTCTCGCGAGGGGGCGACTGACAATGGCAGAAGAAGTGATGGAAAAGGAAACGCAGACGATGACTGCACCGGGAGAGCCACGCAAAAAAAAGAAGGAGCGGGAATTTCGCCGCGTGAAGAATGTGCCGCCGATGTCCGCGATGATTCCGTTCATCATGGTGAACCGGGTGGGGTCGCAGAATTTTATCCACGACACGACCGATGTGGAGAAGCTGGAGCGGTACATCAAGGAAAAGCAGCAGGCGGGCATGGTGAATCTGAGCATGATGCACGTGATGATCGCGGCATATATCCGGCTTGTGGCGGCACGTCCCGCGCTCAACCGATTCATCCGTGGGCAACGGGTATGGACGCGGCGGCACGTGGAGGTATCGCTGACGATCAAGAAGGAGATGCGGCTCGACTCCCCGGACAGCGTGGTGAAGATCTCGCTTTTGCCGGACGCGACGCTGGAGGACGTGTACAACGCGCTGAACGATAAGATCGTGTCCTATCGCGAGAATCCCGGCGGGAATTTTGACGATACGGCGCACTGGCTCTCGTGCATTCCGGCACTGCTGCTCAAATTCACGATCTGGTTCCTGCGTCTGCTCGACTATTTTGGACTCCTGCCGAAATTCCTGACCGATGTCAGCCCGTTTCACTGCTCATACTTCATCACGTCGATGGGTTCCCTCGGTATCCCACCGATCTATCACCACCTCTACGATTTCGGCACCTGTCCGGTATTCTTCGCCTTCGGTGCCAAGCGGCGCGTCTACGAAACGGATTCCTCCGGCATGGTTAAGAAAAAGCAGTACATGGACTACACCTTCGTAACGGATGAGCGCATCTGCGACGGCTACTACTATGCCTCCGCGCTCAAGCACCTGCACAATATCTTCCGCAATCCCTGGCAGCTCGACGAACGGCCTGAGGTGATCCCGGACGTGGATTGACATACTTGGGACGGGGAGACGAGGGGACGAGGGGAGACGAGGGGAGACGGTCGCTTTTAAAAAAGCTCCGCAAAACTTTTATACATGGGATTGGTGATGGATTTAGTTTGTGCAAGT
>USGH01000306.1 GCA_900554225.1 uncultured Eubacteriales bacterium
GGCACCAGACAGCACGGTGAGGATCGATTCCGGCTTGCAGCGTCCTGCCGCGATACCGATCTGATCGAGGAAAGCGTATCGCTGGCACGTGCAGTGATCGATCGGGATCCCATGCTTTCCACCATGCCCGCAGTCCGTGTGCAGCTCGACAAATTGCGTAAGGAGCGGGAGACGGACAATACCGCAAACTGAGGGTATCGAATATATGTTTCGTGATGCATAAAAAAGGAGGCATAGCATGACCAATCCAACAAAATCGGACTTCGCCTGCGCGGCTGCCCTGTTTCCAGCCCGGAATCCGGCGGCATTGCCGATCCACTTTCGCCTTGGCACACGTGCCGTAGACGGAATCCCGGCGGACTTTCATCCGACAAGCGCGTATTCCTACGCCGACGCGAACATTCTCCGTTACGAATATACCGGTATTTCTCCGGACGGGCTGGAGGTGCGGCTGACAGAGACGGAATACCGTGACTATCCGGTGCGCGAATGGACAGCGACCTTCACCAACCGCGGACAGACGGATACCGGGATTCTCTCCGATATCCGGATCGGCGGCACACTTTCCGGCAGCGAGCCGCAATTTGTCCACAGCAACGGCGACAATTGCGGTGAGGACGGCTACACGTGGTTTGCGGATCCGGTGACAAACGAAACACGCACGATCTTCCCGGATGACGGTACCTCCTGCCACGGCGCGGCGCCGTATATGATCCTCCGCTTCCGGGAGTATGGGGTGCGCATCGGGATCGGGTACCCGGCGATGTGGCAGGCATCGGTGCGGCAGACGGAGGACGGGGCAGAATTCCTTGTCGGACAGCGACGGTGTCATATGAAGCTGTATCCCGGTGAAACGATCCGCACGCCGTCGGTGACGATGCTCTGCCATACCGGAGACGAAGCACACGGGCGGAATCTGTGGCGGCGATGGTATATGACACACATTCTGCCGCGCGAGGATGGGGTTCCACTGTCCCCGTATTGCTGTATGCACAATTTCTGCGCCGGGGGTATGCCGGAGTTCACCGGTGCGACGGAGGAAAATCAGTGCGGCGCGCTCCGAGCCTATCTCCGGGGCGGGATCCATCCGGACATCTGGTGGATCGACGCGGGCTGGTATCCGTGCGGCGGCAATTGGCCCTGTATCGGCACATGGGAGCCGGATCCTGTGCGTTTCCCACATGGACTCACTCCGATTGGCGCGCTGTGCCGGGAGAATGACGTGCGATTCCTCCTCTGGTTCGAGCCGGAGCGGGTGGTCACGGGTACATGGCTCCACGAGCATCACCACGACTGGCTGCTCCCCATTCCGGAGCCGCGTGCGGACGATCCGGCACACCACAGCGACAATCACCTGCTCGATCTCGGCAATCCGGCGGCACTCGAGTGGCTGATCGAGCACGTGGACGGACTGATCAAAGGCTCCGGTGTCCGTGTGTATCGGCAGGATTTCAATTTCGCGCCCTTGCCGTGCTTTGTGGCGGCGGAAGCGGAGGATCGGATCGGAGCGGTTGAGAATCACCATGTGCAGGGGTATCTGCGCTATTGGGATGAGCTGATCCGGCGGAATCCGGGACTGTGGATCGACTCCTGTGCCAGCGGCGGACGGCGGAACGATCTCGATACCATGCGCCGTGCGGTGCCGCTCCACTATACGGATGTCGGATACGGCAATCACCCGATCAAGCAGAAGCAGCACCGGACGATGTTCGCGTGGATCCCGTATTTCCGTGCGCACAATATGAGCTGGGACAAGCCGGACGGTACCTATGGCGGCGGCGATCACCCGGTACCGGACGAATTTGCCTACGAAAATGCGATGGCGCCTGCGCTGACCGATATGCTCCACTATACCGCAGGAGAGGCGGACTACGGCAGAGCAAAACGGATGCAGGCATTGTGGCGGCGCGCGGCGCATATGGAGCTTGCCTATGATTATTACCCGCTTACAGAGACAAACGCCGACGCCCACGACTGGTACGCCATGCAGTTTGACGGCACTGCGGAGGGATTCGTGCAGGTGATCCGCAATACCTTGGTTGAGGAGGACACGGCGACCTTCCCGATGCACGTGGAGGATGGCGCGACCTACACCTTCACGGACGAAAACGGCGATACCTTCGTCAAAACCGCTGCGCAGCTTGCGGGAGGATTTACCGTAAGCCTGCCGCGCCGCACGGGACGAATCTGGTTCTATACGAAAGGATGATGGGAGTATATGGGAAAACCATTTGAAACGAGAAATCTGCACGCCGACGTTCTGGTTCTGCCGTATGATGCCGCGCGCCTGTTCTCCGATCGGGAAAGCGCACTTTGTGATGCGGATTTTTCCGGGATCATTGCACTGGCGGAGGAACAGCTGCAAAAGCCTGTGCCGTCTCTGCCCGCCTCGCTGTATCGGGAATACGTGGAAAACGGCAACCGCAATCGGTATGAGGCGCCGTATTTTAACCGCCGCAACGCCGCATTGATCCTGGCTTTGGCGGAATATGCGGAGAAGACCGGCAGATTTACGGATCTGCTCATCGACTACCTCTGGGCGATCTGTGATGAAGCAAGCTGGGTG
>USGH01000307.1 GCA_900554225.1 uncultured Eubacteriales bacterium
TTTGAATACCGCACGTATGATCTGCCCGAACGGGATACTGCGCCGGCTGTATTCACAATGGCTCTGACGCCGGAGGATTATCAGAACGCCGAGCCAAATATTGAGCTGGACGCATTTGAGATCGAGGCGGACAATCCGGACGACGGTATGGCACTGGTACGCGATGGAGAACGGATCGTTGCGTTTGCCGCCGTAAACGATGTGCAGGAGGATGCACTCATTGAGATCAACGTGGAATGCGCACCGGAGTATCGCCGCAGAGGCTACGGACTTGCCTGCACCGTCTGCCTGACCCGCCATTTCAACGCGATGGGAAAGGGCGTGAAATACATCTGCGATACCGACAACCTGCCATCTCTGCACCTTGCCGAAAAAGCCGGATTTGACCGGTACAGCACCCGTTTTCCGCTGGTCTATTACAGAATCGATCCGCCGAGAGGCGACGATGCGGACGAGGAGGAGGTACCGTATGGCATTTGACGCAGGTATGCTCCGGTGCGTGGTACGGGAATGTGGCGAGCGATTGATCGGCGGCAAGGTCGATAAGATTTACCAGCCCGGAAAAGAGGAGATCGTTCTTGTGATCCGCTGTGCCGGTGGGGAGCATAGACTTCTGTTGTCTGCCGGAGCCGCCGGTCCCCGTATGCACCTGACCCATCACAAGGTCGAAAATCCAGCGGTGCCGCCCATGTTCTGTATGATGCTGCGGAAGCATTTCACAGGGGCGCGCGTATCCGCCATCGAACAGCTTGGCTTTGAACGCGCGGCAAGGATCACCTTCGACACCCACGACGATCTCGGCTTCCCGACCAAGAAGCACATCATCGCCGAAATTATGGGCAAATTTTCCAACATCATCATCACCGATGTAAACGACAAGATCATCGGTGTGCTCAAAAGTATCGACTTCACCACGAGTGAAAAGCGACAGGTGCTGTCCGGGATGCTGTATGAAATGCCGCCCGCGCAGGATAAGACCGATCCGCTGACCGTCGATGAACGCACCTTCAACCGATTGGCGGCAGAGGAGGCTGCGGATCGTCCCGCGGAGAAGTTCATCATGAGCCACTTTCTCGGTATTGCGCCGGTCGTTGCCAGGGAAATGGCGTATCGTGCATCCGGAAAAACCTCCGGTACTATGGAGGAATGCGCCGCCGGATTGTGGAATGCGTTTGCACAGGTGGTCTGCCACATCACGGGGGAGACGGAGCCGACCCTTGTCCGTTCGGAAACGGGTGTGCCTGCGGAATACGGCTTTCTGCCGCTGACCCAGTATACGCCGCCCATGACGCTCGTGCCGATGGCATCGTTTGGGGAACTGATCGACGCGTATTTCGAGGAACGAAGCAGGGAAGAACGGTTGCACAAGCGTGCCTCCGACGTTTTTCACCTACTCTCCAATGCGGAAAACCGGATCACCAAAAAGATGGCTCTGCAACGGGAGGAGCTTGCCGACTGTGCCGAGGGAGAAAAATACAAGCTCTGGGGAGATCTCATCACGGCAAACATTTACCAGATGAAGCGCGGTATGGAGTCGGTGCGATTGCCGAATTATTGGGCGGAGGATTGTGCGGAGGTGGAGATTCCGCTGGACAAACGGCTGTCCCCGGCGCAGAACGCACAGCTCTACTACAAAAAGTATAACAAATCCAAGGCGGCAAAGGTGCATCTGACCGAGCAGCTTGCTTTGGCGGACGAGGAGCTGAACTACATCTATACGGTTCTGGACGCGCTGTCCCGTGCGGATACGGAGCGCGAAATGATGGAGATCCGGGACGAACTGTACCACAGCGGCTATGCGTCCAAAATGAAGAATTACACGGAGCGTAAGAACAAGGCACCGCTCGTCACCAAATATGTCACAAGCGAGGGATATACCGTCTGGTGTGGCAGAAATAACGTCGCGAACGATTATCTTACGACCAAGCTTGCCGATCGGAACGACTGGTGGTTCCACGTAAAGAACCAACCCGGCTCCCATGTGGTACTCCAGTGCAAGGACGGCGAGGAGGAACCGACGGAGACTGCGTTCACGGAAGCCGCCATGATCGCCGCGTACAACTCCAAGGCGTCGGACGGCGTAATGGTTCCGGTGGACTATCTGAAGGTGCGGCAGGTCAAAAAGCCGGCAGGCGCAAAACCGGGCTTTGTCGTCTACTACACCAACTGGACGGCATACGTCACGCCGGATCGCGATAAGGTGCGCGCCATGGAACGCAAAAACGGATAATACAGAGAAAGGGAGCACTGCGACTCCCTTTTTTGATATATTATAAAATGGTTCCGAGATCGGTAAACTGTCTCCATCTGCCGCCGTCGATCCGATAAATAAGCGAATACGACGCGTGTGCGGACAATTTAGCACATTTGAGAATCACCACATTCTCGCCTTCGTGCAGCGTGACGTGGAAATGCCGGTTTTCAACGGTCCACCATTTTGTGCCGTGATCCGTACCGACCAGTGTGCCGTTGACCCAGAGCTTGAACGGTGCGGTATGACCGACAGCAATTTCTACCTTGCGCTCCGCAGGGGAATACAGCCGTCTTGTGAGGTACGCCAC
>USGH01000308.1 GCA_900554225.1 uncultured Eubacteriales bacterium
TACACTTTCTCTCAAAGAAAAGCTCTTTCCATTTTGAATTGCTCCAAAGATGCACGGATTCCTGCATATGACTGCGCCAAGGATCTGCCGCTCCGTGCTTTCCTGCCCTGCCTGTCAGATCATCTGCCCCTTCTGGATATAAAACGGCTGAATATCGGCACCTGCAAGCATTCGGTTATCACGCACCACGGCGTTTTTGTCGGTGATGACATGATTGAGGAACGCACCGTCGCCAATGATGGAATCCTGCATGATGATGGAATTCTTGACCGTTGCGTTTTTGCCGATCTTCACGCCGCGGAACAGGATGGAATTCTCCACGCTGCCCTCGATTTCGCAGCCATCCGCGACCATGGAATTGCGCACGGAGGAGGAGGCGGCGTAGAATGCCGGTACCGAATTGCGGACCTTTGTGTAAATCGGCCGATCCTTCACATTGAAGAGCGCATCCCGGGCAGACGCATCGCTGAGCAGCTCCATACTGTGTGCATAGTAATCGGCAAAGGAGGAAATGCAGGCGAAATAGCCGTCGTATTTGTACACACGATAGTTGCGGTTCTGCATATTGCGCGCCAGAATATCGGAGGTAAGGCTCGTATAGTTGTGGGCGATGGCGTCGAGTACGATCTGCTTCAGGTACTCGGTGCGCATGACGACGATATTCAGTCCGATGTCCGCACGTCCCGTGAACTGGGTCGGATACGAGAGGATGTCACGTACTCTGCCGTCCTCGTCGGAATCAAACAGCACGTTGATTTTCGCCGATTCCGGGGTCAGATCGACGGATTTAACCGCCAGGGTCTCATCCGCGCCGGTCTTGATGTGGTTTTCCAAAATGTCGTTGAAATCCACATTGCAGATCACATCGCAGTCGGACATGATGACGTACTCGTCCTTGATCCGGCTGATGGAATAATTGACGCTCTTTAAGGCTTCCATCCGTGTGCGATATAAGGCGTTGATGTTGTTGGCGTAGGCTGTGATATACGGCGGCAGGATCTTGATACCACCGGAACGGCGCGCCAGATCCCAGTCCTTACCGGAGCCGATGTGATCCATCAGGGACTGATAATTGTAATGCGTGATGACATTGATGTTGTAGATATTGGAGTTGACCATATTCGACAGTGTAAAGTCGATGAAACGATATCGGCAGCCGAAGGGAACGGACGCGATGGTCCTGTATCGGGTCAGCTCGGGAATATTATGGTCGTGAATGTTGGAAAATATGATACCGCAGACTGACATATGTGTTTTCCCTCCTTATTTCTGTCCGTGTTCCCGGAGCCATTCCTTATTGACCATGTTGCCGCCGGGGATATCCCGTCCCGGTTCAATGGTCAGCTCCGAACCAACGACGGTGATCTTTTCATCCGCGCTCCGTGTCCGTCCGACCACGCTGCCGGGACCGATCACGGTATCGCTGTCGATGATACTGTAGTTGATCGTCGCGCCCTCGCCTATCGTAACATTGGACATGATGACAGAATCCTTGATGTACGCACCGCGCGCCACCTTGACACCGCTCGATAGAACGGAATTTTCAACGATCCCTTCGATCTGGCACCCTTCCGTGATGAGGGAGTGGGAGATTTTCGCGTAATTGCCGACAAAATGGGGTGGGAAAGCGTTGTTCCGGGAATAGATGAGCCAACCCGGATCGGCAAGATCGAGCGTGGAATGTTCGTCCAGCAGATCCATGTTTGCCTCCCACAGCGACTGGATCGTTCCCACATCCTTCCAGTAGCCGGAGAAGGGGTATGCATACATGGCACGCCCGTCGGCAAGCATTTTCGGGATGATGTTCTTGCCAAAGTCCTTGGAGGATTCCGGATCCGCCTCGTCCTCGGTCAGATACTGCGCAAGCAGCTCCTTATTAAAGATGTAGATTCCCATGGATGCCTTTGTGCTTTTCGGATGCTTCGGCTTTTCCTCAAACTCCACGATCCGCAGCGTGTCATCGGTGTTCATGATCCCGAATCGGCTTGCTTCCTCTAATGTGACCTCCAATACTGCAATCGTGCAGTCGGCGTTCTTTGCCTTATGTGCGGCGAGCATCTTACTGTAGTCCATCTTGTAGATGTGGTCGCCGGAGAGAATGAGGACATAATCGGGGTCATAACGGTTGATGAAATTGAGGTTCTGGTAGATGGCATTGGCGGTTCCCTTGTACCAGTCCGCACCCGATTTTCCCTGATACGGCGGCAATACGGTGGCACCGCTCTGGTTTCGGTCAAGATCCCACGGGCTGCCGTTGCCGATGTATTCGTTCAACACGAGCGGCTGATACTGTGTCAGCACGCCTACGGTGTAAATGCCTGAATTGACGCAGTTGGACATGGGAAAATCGATGATCCGGTATTTGCCGCCGAACGGAACCGCGGGTTTTGCCGTTTTGTCCGTAAGTGCGTACAGACGACTTCCCTGTCCGCCTGCCAGCAGCATCGCTACGCATTCCTGTTTTTTATACATATATTTATCCTCCCACCAACAAATTGTCGGTATTGCCGTTTTTCTT
>USGH01000309.1 GCA_900554225.1 uncultured Eubacteriales bacterium
TAGGTATAACCGCGCCAGCTTGCGATTTCCTTGCCGTCTGCGACAAAGCGGTATAGGTACAGGGAATCCTCGTCCGATAATATTCTTCCAGCGTGCCGTGCATGCCGAATAGCTCGACCTCCGTATCCCTGCGGGTGAAATCCGCAAGAGATTCCGGCAGCTCTATAGAGACAAACGACGTAAAGTGGAGCGGGATCACGTCGCTATACGGATCAGCGGCAGGCTGTGCGCGCGTCTCCGTATCCGGGGCAACGGTTTCCGAGGCAGGATTGTCCGCTTCCGGCGTTTTGTCCTGCTGCGTTGCACACCCAAGGAACAGCGGCGAGAGCAGGATCACCGCGCACAGCAGTACCGCCGGAACCACCCCGCGTTTTTTTGCCGTGAACGAAAGAATATGTGTGAACCGTTCCCGTACCGTGCCGGATTTCGGAGAAAACGGTGTGCCCGGCGCATTTTCTATGCCGTTTTGCAAAATCGATAGAAGCACCTCGCCGTATTGAACGCGCGCCGCCTCGGATACCGGCGTGAGGATCGTCTCGTCACAGGCAAGCTCCAGAAAACGATCCGCGTCCCGTCTCGCGAGATACACAAGCGGATTGTACCAGTGGAGCGACACGGCAAGCTTCCACAATCGCTTCTTGAGAAGATCGTGCCGCTTTATATGGGTCAGCTCGTGCGCGAAGATCCCGGCTGCCATATTGTTGGAATACGGCATCTCCGGCAGACAGATCACGGGATGCAGTACGCCGCACACCACAGGACCGGACAGTGCGGGGCAGATCATCACGCGCACCGATCGTCGGATATGCCATTTTTCGCAGAGCCTATGGGAGATTGCCGTGAGTCCATCGTCCGCGGGATATGCGTGCCGTTGGAGTGCGCGTATGCCGATTCCATAGCGTGCGGATTGGATCACAAAGGAGAGAAGCACACCGCCGAGCCAGACGAGGGAGAGCATTTCCACAGGCGAGAGGGAGGGGCGCGCGGCCTTTCGGCGGTTGCGAATACCGTATCCTGCTCCGGCAGCGATGCAGGCGTTATTGCAGGACTGTCTGCGGGAAGTGGAGACAATACGGTCGTTTCCGATACCGTGGATTCCGCGGTTTCCGCCGGTGTAACGTGCAGGGATGCCGCTTCCCGTGTCGGCAGTGTGATCGGCGAAACAAATGCGGGGATCGGCAGACACAGACGCAAAAGCAGTACCGACCAGATGAGCGCGATTGTCCGGGAACAAATCGAACGGTCGAGGGTGCGGCAGAGATGATGAAAAAGGAGAATCAGAGGGGAGAGCACGAGAGAGCAGAAAAAGAGTGTGCGCGAGAGATAGAGAATCGCTGTCATGGCTCATTCCTCCCTGGCTTTTTCGGCAAGCGCGCGTTTTTTCTCCGCAAGCAGAGCCGACAGCGCGTCTATATCGTCCTCGGTCACACCATCGTCGGAGAGCAGGGAGGCGACCATGGACTGCACCGAGCCGCCGAATCGTTTCCGCAGCTGTCGGGAGGTCGATGCCATGTATGCCTTTTCGGTGATACGTGGTGCATATGTGTGGTAATAGCCGTCCTTGTTTACGGTGCAGAAGCCCTTGTCGCAGAGCCTTCCGAGCAGTACATGCGCCGTCTGTGTTTTCCACGACCGCTTTTCCGACAGCTTTTTCGCGATCTCTCCGGCACGCAGCGGTGTCGGACTGTGCCAGAGTACGCGCATGATGTCCCATTCCGCCTCCGACAATGTGGTAAAACGTGTTTCTTCCATGGGGAAGCCTCCTTTGATAACCGTATACAGATTGTCTGTGATTTCAGTATAGCATACTTAAGACGGTTTGTTAACGGTTTTTTTAAAAAAAGTGCCGGAGTATGCTGTGTACGCCAAACTCCGGCAAAGGATATGTGGTTTTAGAAGTCAATCCGTCCGAGAATCACGTCGCACTGCCGCGCAGTCAGAGACGGAAGGATCGCATCGAGCGTACTGTCACGGTTGTTCTCCATTTCAAACGTACCGCCATCGGTATTCCAGGTGAATTTCACGCGCTGTTCTTCCGGATTGTCTGGATTCACCACGAAAATATTGTTTGTGATCCGCGCGGACGGCGGAATGTGCGGCGCATCGGAGGAGCGATAGTAGTCGTCGATCTTTTTGAGCTCCGGGTACTTTGTGATGTACGGCGGCTCGGCTCCGGAGACATCTGTATTGCCGTCGATGTGGTAGAATCTGTCGCGCATATAGCCTGTCACCATCTTGCGCCATACATCGTGATCGTTCTGTCCGCGGCCGTCAATCTCAATGCCGGGGGTGCATTCGATGAGGATATTGTTGTCGCACACGAAATCTACGCCGCCGCCGAGAAACAACGCGCGCTGCACATTGTAGAACACATTATCGCGCATCACGGTGCCGGAGAGACAATCGTCGTTGTATACGCCCATCGTCCCCATGCCGATCCCGCTGCCGACGTGGTTGACAAAGTTGCCCGCGACGACATTGCCGCGCCATGTGTAGTCCCGCCCGGCATAGATCGC
>USGH01000310.1 GCA_900554225.1 uncultured Eubacteriales bacterium
ACATTCCACAGCACCGTTTTCGTGCCGGAGGTACCGATGTCGATGCCGATCACATATTCCTTCATTGCATCTATCCTTTATTCTATCCCCTATTTCACCCGAACAGAATCTCGTTCAGCACATTTTCAAGGTATTCCTGTCTGCCGCTATGCGGAAGTGCCACCTCTCCCCTGTCCATTGCGTAGCTTTCCAGCTCCTCTATCGTTGCCGTGTGCTCCAGGATCCGTTTGCCGATACCGGTCCTGTAGCCTGCGTACCGCTCCGTCACAAAGCTGTCGAGCCGTCCGTCGCGCCGGATCCTGTCTGCCATCCGAAGTCCGAGGGCAAATGCGTCCATACCGGCGATATAGCTGTAGGCGAGATCCTCCTTCGTATAGGAGCCGCGCCGGGTCTTTGCGTCAAAATTGAGACCACCGTTTGTGAATCCGCCCGCACGGAGTACCTCCAGCATACAGAGCGTGGTATCATACACATTGGTCGGGAACTGGTCGGTATCCCAGCCGAGGAGCATATCGCCCTGGTTCGCATCGATGGAGCCGAACATACCGTTGACACGCGCCACCGTCAGCTCATGGGCAAAGGTATGACCGGCAAGGGTCGCGTGGTTCGCTTCGATGTTGAGCCGAAAATCCTTGTCCAGTCCGTACTGTCGCAGGAATCCGATTACGGTTGCCGCGTCAAAATCATACTGGTGCTTTGTCGGTTCCTTCGGCTTCGGTTCGATGTAGAAGTCGCCCGTATATCCGATGGATCTGCCATACCGGGAGGTCAGTCGGAGAAGATACGCCAGATTGTCCAGCTCCAGCCCCATATCGGTATTGAGTAGGGTTTCGTACCCCTCTCTGCCGCCCCAGTATACGTAGCCACATCCGCCCAGCTTGACGGTCAGCTCGATCGCCTTTTTGATCTGTGCCGCAGCAAACGCAAATACATCGGGATCCGGCGAGGTTCCGGCTCCGTGCATATACCGCGGATGGTTGAAGCAGTTTGCGGTATCCCACAGGAGCTTTTTGTTGTATTTCGCCATGAGCTCGCCGATATGATCCGTAATCTCGTCGAGCCGACGGTTTGTCTCCGTAAGATTGTCCGCCTCAGGAGCGATGTCCCGATCGTGGAAACAGAAATAGTCGATGGAGAGCTTGTCCATGAACTCGAACGCCGCTTCCGCCTTGTGGTGTGCCTGCGTCATCGGATCGCCGCCGCCATAGGATTTGTCCATCGTGCCGACACCGAACATATCCACCCCCTCTGCACACATGGTATGCCAATAGGACATGGCGAATTTGCAGTGCTCCCGCATGGTTCTGCCCGCCACGATTTCATCAGGATTATAGTACCGGAACGCGAAACCGGTCTTTGCTCCCTTTCCCGCGTAGGGGATTTTCGGGATATTCGGATAATACATAGGGCCTCCGTCCTTTTCTCTGCCGCACCCGCCTTGTCGGGAACGGTCCTTTTGTACTATTATAGAAGAAACGCTTGTCAAATGCAGGTCAGATATGGTATAATGTATAGACAGAATTTGTCTTTTCGGAATGGAGAGGAGAAAGGCGCGTCAGAAGTGCGCGTGGCAGCCCATGTTTTACGAATTGAAGCATTCTCTCGCCGCGGACTACTGCAAGGTGGAATCCGGCTGTGATTTTTCGTTTCCCGCGCATATGCACCACTGCTTTGAGTGGATCACGGTAACGGAGGGAAAAATGCGTGTGACGGTGGGGGAACGGGAATATCTCCTTTCTGCCGGAGAATCGGTGCTCGTTTTTCCGAACCAGATCCATGCGATGGAATCCGCCCCGCAGAGTCAGCATTTTCTTTGTCTCTTTTCGCCGCGGTTGGTACAAGCCTACACAGAAAAAACGGCGGGCAGGATTCCGGTGGACAATCGGTTCCTCGACACGCGATGGTCCAAGGAAGCACTCGAAGAAGCAGCGGATACCAATCCGATTCTGTTGAAAGGGATCCTCTACACCATCTGCGGCACCTTTGACCACACGGCACAATACCGGACAGCCGGCAGCAATACGGAGCTGCTCCTGTACCGGATCTTTCTGTTCGTGGAGGAGAATTACCACGCAGACGCCTCTCTCACCGCACTGTCGCACACACTGGGGTACGATTACGCGTATCTCTCCAAATACTTCCATGGTGCCGCCGGAATGACCTACAATGAATATCTCCGCCAGTACCGGATCAGCCGCGCGTGCTATCTGTTGGAAAACGAAAAAATGACCATACTTGCCATCGCGGTAGAATGCGGATTCGGCTCTCTGCGCTCCATGAACCGACAATTCCGTGCGCAGATGGGACAGACGCCGACGGAATATCGCCGCACGTGGCGGAATAAGGCTTCGGAAGCAGAGGGACACATGGAATCGAACGTGCGGTAAACCACGCGCATCGGGCATCTGTACGGAATAGCACATGGAAAAACTGGGCAAAAAACGTCGAGAAGAATCCGGTACGGTGTGGTATACTTTTGTGTGTAAGGAGTTGAGATACATGAAAGAAC
>USGH01000311.1 GCA_900554225.1 uncultured Eubacteriales bacterium
ACATTGTAGATCTCGCCGACCTCCGTCTCCGCCAGCCACGGAGATTTCGTGGATGCGATCCTTGTGCGTACCAGACGGGACTGGTGGCGACCGATCTCGTTGAAGGTCAGCGTCGGGCAGTTCTCGTCCGTGTCGATGATCTCGCCATACGGCACCAGACCGAGCTTGACGATTGCCTGGAAGCCGTTGCAGATGCCACACATCAGCCCCATGCGGTTTTTGAGCAGCTCGTTGGTCCGTTCGCGGATGATGCCGTTGCGGAAGAATGCCGTGATGAATTTGCCGCTGCCGTCCGGCTCATCGCCGCCGGAGAAGCCGCCCGGAATAAAGACGATCTGGCTCTGGGGCAGCTTTTGTGCGAATGCCTCCACGGACGCCGCGACCGCCTCGCTCGTGAGGTTGCGGATCACCATGATCTCTGGCACCAGACCCGCGCGCTCCAGTGCCTTTGCCGTGTCGTATTCACAGTTGGTGCCGGGGAACGCGGGGATCAGCACACGCGGACGTGCGAATTTTTCCGTGGTGCGGACCGTCGTATACCGCGGCGCGGAGATCGTCGGCACCTTGTCGTCCGTGCGCACCACGTTTGCCTTTGTCGGATACACGCTCTCCAGCCGTCCCGCATAGTCTTCATACAGTGCCGCAAGGGATACCGTTTCGCCGGCATAGGACAGCGCATAGTCGGCACTGGTTTTGCCAAGGAAGATCGCGTCTGCCGGAACCGTGTCGTCCGCCATTTCCATCACAAATGAACCATAGGCGTAGCCAAACAGGGTCGTTTTTTCCACATCTGCAAAGGCAAAGCCGATCCGGTTGCCGAATGCCATTTTCATGACTGCCTCCGCTGTGCCGCCAAAGCCCGGGGTGTACAGTGCGGAGACCTTGCCGGACACAACCAGTCCGTGTACGGTATCAAAGAGGGCACGGAGAGAATCCGCGTCCGGAAGCCCGTTCTCCCCATAGCTCGGACGCAGAAGGTACACATTCGCATGCGGTTTCTTAAACTCCGGCGTGACCACGGAGGTGATCTTGTCGGTCGTTACGGCAAAGGACACGAGTGTGGGCGGCACGTCGAGCTGCTCAAAGCTGCCGGACATGGAATCCTTCCCGCCGATGGCAGCCACACCCATCGCCATCTGCGCGTCTAAGGCACCGAGCAGTGCGGACAGCGGCTGCCCCCACCGTTTGCCGTCGTGACCGGGCTTTTCAAAGTACTCCTGGAACGTCAGATACGTATCCGCATACGACGCACCGGCGGCAATCAGCTTCGAGAGCGATTCGATGACCGCGAGATACGCGCCGTGGTAGGGGGATTTCTCCGCGATGTACGGATTGTAGCCCCACGCCATGTACGATACGGTGTCGGTATCGCCATGCTCCGTGGAGATCTTGTGGATCATCGCCTGCACCGGGGTATCCTGGTATTTTCCGCCAAACGGCATCACAACGGTACCCGCGCCGATGGTGGAGTCAAACCGTTCGGACAGACCGCGGCGGGAGCATACGTTGAGATCGGACGCAAGGGCGCGCATACCGGAGGCAAAATCCGCCGGGATCGCCTTACCGAAGGACTGCGGGTTCTCCGGGGTGATCGAGATGTGCTTTTCCGCGCCGTTGGAGGAAAGAAATTCTCTCGATACATCCACGATGGTCTTGCCGCGCCACGTCATCACCAGTCGCGGATCCGCCGTAACGGTCGCCACAACGGTCGCCTCTAAGTTTTCACTCTCTGCAAGCGCGCAGAACCTCTCCACATCCTCCGGTGCCACCACGACCGCCATTCTCTCCTGCGATTCGCTGATGGCAAGCTCCGTACCGTCCAGACCGTCATACTTCTTCGGCACCCGGTCGAGATCGATCTTCAGTCCGTCCGCCAGTTCTCCGATCGCTACCGATACACCGCCCGCGCCAAAATCATTGCACCGCTTGATCAGCCGCGAAGCCTCGCCGCTGCGGAAGAGCCGCTGCAGCTTTCTCTCCTCCGGTGCGTTGCCCTTCTGGACCTCCGCGCCGCAGCTTTCCAGGGAATGCAGGTCGTGCGATTTTGAGGAGCCGGTCGCGCCGCCGCAGCCATCCCGTCCGGTCCGTCCGCCGAGCAGGATCACAATGTCGCCGGGAGCGGGACATTCGCGCCGCACATGATCCGCCGGTGTCGCCGCGATCACCGCACCGATCTCCATCCGCTTTGCCATGTAGCCGTCGTGATACAGCTCATCCACCTGTCCGGTCGCCAATCCGATCTGGTTGCCGTAGGAGGAATAGCCTGCCGCCGCCGTCGTCACGAGCTTTTTCTGCGGGAGCTTGCCCGGAATCGTGTCCGCAATGGGGCTGGTCGGATCGGCAGCTCCTGTCACGCGCATCGCGGCATACACATACGATCTGCCGGACAGCGGATCCCGGATCGCACCGCCGATACAGGTTGCCGCACCGCCGAAGGGTTCGATCTCGGTCGGATGATTGTGCGTCTCGTTCTTGAAAAAGAGGAGCCACGGTTCCGTTTTGCCGTC
>USGH01000312.1 GCA_900554225.1 uncultured Eubacteriales bacterium
GTGCCAGAAGGCTGGTGGCGTGTGCCCCGCGTTTTTTGGGGTTGAGGTATCTGCCCTCCAGATGGATACCGGCGATGGTGGCAGTACCCGGCGTGACTGTACGCTGACCGTTGATCACCGCAATGGAGCGGCACAATCCCTCCATGGTGTCGGAGGCAAGGGTTGCCATGATGGTGGTCGTTCCGGCTTTCGCATAGGCATGGCGCATATCGGATACCGCCGCATCGTCAATGGCGTTGAAGTCGTGACCTGCTCTGCCGTGCGTGTGTCCGTCTACCAGACCCGGCAGGAGATAGAGACCGGCGCAGTCCACCACCTGGGCATCCGGTGCGTCGATTTTCTCCGCAATCTCTGCGATCACACCGCCGACGGACAAAATGTCGGCACGAACGAATTTTGCTTCTTCGCTGCAATATACCATACCGCCCGCGAACAGAACGGCGTCTTTTTTCTCATGCATAGCCATTTGGAAAACCTCCATGGATCATTGAATTTCTATTATATTCCATTATAACAGAAAAACACCTCTTTTACAAGGCGTTTTTCATATGCAGAATGGACAGGAATCACTCCACTGGTGCGAGATATGTGGTGTAATAATGCCAAAAATCCCGTGTGTGCGTTCAAAAAGTGGAAAAATCTTCGTGTCCGATAAGGATTTTCGGCTACTTTCCCGAATCCACCAACGACCGAATGCCTGCCCTGAGACTTTCGATTTACTGTCCCAGCTGCCAGCCGACCCAGCCATTCGCGAACGGATCCCTACGCCGCTGTAATTCCGCAAACAGCAGTGCGCCGAGTTCCTTTTTCACCCCGCCATACTGCGCGTTTTCGGCGAGATTGTGCTTTTCTCCGGGATCCTTTGTAAGATCATAGAGCTCGTCGATGTCGGTGAGGTTCCAGATGTATTTGTACCGCTCTGTCCGAATGCCGCGCTGTGTGAAGAGACCGAACTGCTGCCCGTTCGAGGTGAATACCGCATATTCCGGCGTCTCGCTGCCATCCGTATACGCACGTACAGAACGTCCGTCACGCGGCTGATCGGGTTGCGGCAGACGGCACACGTCTTCAATCGTCGGGGCGAGATCCAGACAGTTGCAGGCGAATTTCGAGATGCGCGCGTGACCGAGGGCGGGGTAACGGACGATGAACGGCACATGTACAACGCTATCGTACAGAATGTAATGCTTGTCCATCATGCCGTGGTCGCCGCTTGTGTCCCCATGATCGGCGGTCAGGATCACAAGCGTGTTGTCGAGCTGTCCCGTTGTGCGCAGATAGTCGATGATACGGGAGATTGCCGCGTCCGTCTGCGTGATCATGGCGTAATAGCGGGCGACTGTCGGGGCAAAATCCGCCCATGTGAAGCCGGTGAGATGCCAGTTCTCGATTTGTTTTCTCTGGATGTAGGGCATATTTTAGAGCGTATCGCCAAATCCCTGCCACGGCTCCATATCCTCCGGACGGTACATCGACGCAAATGGTTCGCTCGGGCGGCAGGGCAGATGCGGATCGGTCATATCCACCCACACATGCCACGGTTCGTCGCCGCATTTTTGGATATAATCGAGTGCGGACTGGCAGATCCGATAGGTTTTCGTGTCCTCATGGGCGAGGGGAGACGTGCAACCGAACCAGCTTCCGGTGTAGTCGATGCTGCCGTATTTCGCAGCGATTTCCCGGTTGTACGTCGCGGTATCAAAAAGGGATCCGTGTGGAGAAGCGGCCCAGTGGCCGGCAAATCCGCAGTGATAGCCGCTGTCGCGCAGAGCCGATACCCAGGTGGGCTTTGCGGGATCCGCGCCGTTTGTCTTTAGAAAATTGTAGTTGAAAAGTGCACCGATGGAATCGGGCTGCATTCCCGTGAGCATTGCCTGACGAGCGGGCGCACATACCGGCAGAGGGGTATAGGCATTTTCAAAAAAGAGTCCCTCGTCTGCGAGTGCATCCATACAGGGCGTCTGCACCGGGCGGATTCCGGCACGGCCCACACAGTCATACCGGAGCTGATCGCACAGGAGAAAGAGTACGTTCGGTCTGTCCATAAATCAGATTCCTACCTTATCAATAATGTAAATCCGTTGATTCCGCAATTGTAATTCTGCAAACGCCGAAAATCATTCCGCTTCTGTCTCTGCATCGGCACGGCTCACCGCCTGATACACATCGTTTTTCGGCAAATGCCTGCTTTTGGCACACAGCTTGATCGCGTCCATGCGGGAATGGCCCTCGTCCATCAGAGCCGCGACATGCTCCGGGATCGTTTTCGCCAGTAGCTCGTCATCCGCTGCGGATTTTCCCGACGCACCCTCGACAATCAGCACATATTCCCCGCGCGGCTCTTTGGTCTCGTATGCGGCGATCGCTTCCGACAGTGTGGTACGGCAGACCTCCTCGTTGAGCTTGGTCATTTCCCGGCAAAGTGCGATTCTCCGTTCTCCAAACGCATCGTAGAGGG
>USGH01000313.1 GCA_900554225.1 uncultured Eubacteriales bacterium
CTCCATCATGCCCCAGAAAAAGAATCCCGATATTGCGGAGCTGGTACGCGGCAAAACGGGCAGGATCTATGGCGATCTCACCACGCTGCTCACGATGATGAAAGGGCTCCCTCTCGCGTACAACAAGGACATGCAGGAGGACAAAGAGGCGATTTTCGACGCAATCGACAACGGAAAGCTGTGCATCGAGCTGTTTACCGCCATGCTTGCGACCTGCACGGTACGGACGGAAAAGCTGCGCAAGGCGGCATCGGGCGGATTCATCAATGCTACGGACTGCGCGGATTATCTCACGAAAAAGGGACTGCCGTTCCGGGATGCATACAAGGTCAGCGGGAAGCTTGTCGCGTACTGTATCGAACACGGCTGTGATTTTGAAACCTTGCCGCTTGCCACCTATCAGACCTTCTCGCCGCTGTTTGATGAGGATGTCTATGCGGCGGTCAATCTGGAAAACTGTGTCAATGAACGCAAGGTATACGGCGGTCCATCCAAAGAATCCACACTGCGGCAGATCGCACTCCTCACACAATATCTGAAAGGAACGGAAAAATAATATGGGAGAAAAAAAGATCCGTACAGCCATTGTAGGTGCCACGGGATATGCGGGCGCGGAACTGGTTCGGCTGCTGTTGACCCATCCAAATGCCGAGATCGTCGGGTTGTCGTCCGTTTCCTTTGCGGGAGAGGAGATCGCTGCGGTCTATCCGAACTTCAAAAAATGCGCTCTGCCAACATTGACCGACGCAGATACCGCTATTGCCGACGCGGATGTGGTATTCGCTTCCCTGCCGCACGGACTCAGTGAACCGCTCGCAGAACAGTGCCTGTCCGCCGGTAAGCTGCTCATCGACCTCGGCGCGGATTTCCGTCTGGAGAGCGAGGAAGAATACGAAACGTGGTACAAAAAGCCGTTTGACAAGCCGGAGCTGCACGGTGGTGCCGTATACGCACTGCCGGAGCTGTTCCGGGACAGGATTCCGGGAGCGAAAATCCTTGCCAATCCCGGCTGCTATCCGACGGCGGCTTCTCTTGGGCTGGCTCCTGCGCTTCGTCATGGATTTATCGAAAAAACCGGTATCATCATCGACGCGAAATCGGGTGTCACCGGAGCCGGACGCGGACTGACGCAGAACACCCATTATCCGGAGGCAAACGAATCGATCTCTGCATACAAAGTTGGCGTTCACAGACACACACCGGAGATCGAGCAGACCCTATCCCACATGGCGGGCGGTACGGTATCCGTAACCTTTGTGCCGCATCTGCTCCCGGTCAACCGTGGGATTGAAGAAACCATCTACGCGCGGCTTGCCTCGGGAATTTCGCTCGGCATGGTGCGCGCAGCATACGAATCCGCCTATCAGAACGAGCAGTTTGTCCGTCTGGAGCCGGAAGGACGTACAGCGCAGATCCGGTTTGTCACCCGTTCGAACTACTGCGACATCTCCCTGCACTGCGATACACGGACCGGGACGCTGATCGTCTGCTCCTGCATCGACAACATGGTCAAGGGCGCGGCAGGACAGGCGATCCAGAATATGAATCTCTACTTCGGTCTGCCGGAGGAATGCGGGATCAACGCGGTACCTGCCGGATTTTGAGAAAGGAATGAGCAAAGATGAAATATACAGCAATCGACGGCGGCGTTTGTGCGGCTAAAGGATTTTCGGCAGGCGGTGTGCATGCGGGTTTCCGGAAGAATACGGCAAAGCTCGACCTGGCGATGGTGGTTGCGGATGATCTCTGCACCGCCGCGGGGGTATTTACGAAAAACAAGGTGTTTGCAGCACCGGTTGGTGTAACAAGGGCGCATCTCTCCTCCGGTCACGCGCGTGCAATTATCGCAAACAGCGGCAACGCCAATGCCTGCACACCGGATGGATATGAGACCGCCGGCAAGACATGCGATATGGTCGCCTCTCTGCTCGGTATTCCCGCAGAGGAAGTCATCGTTGCGTCCACAGGTGTGATCGGGGTCAGCCTGCCGCTTTCTCCCATTGAGACCGCACTGGACGGACTCTATCATTCCCTGACACCGGATGCCGTTGGCGCGGGACTGGCTGCCGGAGCGATCATGACAACGGACACGAAAAAGAAGGAATTTGCGCTTTCCTACGTATTGGATGGCTGCGAGATCCATATCGGTGGGATGTGCAAGGGATCTGGGATGATCCATCCGAATATGGGCACGATGCTCGGCTTCATCACGACGGACGCGGCAATTGCCCCGGAGCTATTGCACAAGGCTCTTCTCGACGCGACGGAGGACAGCTTCAACATGGTCAGCGTGGACGGCGACACCAGTACAAACGACATGGTTTGTGTGCTGGCATCCGGCAAGTCCGGTGCTGCGGAGATCACCTCTGCGGGAGAAGCCTACGACGCGTTCTACGGTGCGTTGTCCGCAATCTGCATGAAAAT
>USGH01000314.1 GCA_900554225.1 uncultured Eubacteriales bacterium
CGCGGTACAACCCAATGATCCGGCGCAGACAGATGTGGAAACCGAAACGGAACTGCGTGACAACGTACCGGACGGTGTGAAATTTGACGGTGCGTCCTTTGTGCTTTTGTCTCCGGATGAATACGGCGGACAGTGCCTGACCGAGGAGCAGACGGGCGACGTACTGAACGATGCCACGTATGCAATGAAAAGCGCTGTGGAAGAACGACTTGGCGTACAAATCACAGAAGAATTGACGAAATTCTGGGAAATGCAGGGACATGTGGAAAAGCTCATCACCTCCGGCGACAATTCGTACAGCGCGGTGGAGATGATGGACCGTTTTGGATTTCCGCTTGTGCGGAAGCACTGTTTTTTGCCAATTTCCGATGTGCCCTATATCGATTTGTTACGTGAATATTGGGGCAGCGGGCTGAGTGCCGATTTACAGATCAACGGTGAGCATTACTTTGCGGTCGGCTCGTTCAATCTCAAGGCGTTCACCAATACCGCATGCACGCTTCTCAACCGTACACTTGGTGAAGCACATGGCGTAAGTGTGGACGATGAGACCATCGACAGCGGAGCTTGGACGTATGATACGCTTTATACCCTTGCGGAAGCGATATCGACGGACGCGAACGGTGACGGTGTAATGGATGAAAACGACATTTATGGCCTCGGTCATTATGATCTCCGATCTGCACCTGCCATCGCGTGGATTGCCGGCGGATTCCGAACACTGGATAATGACACGGACGGAAAGCTCGCAGTGAATGTTTACGGCAATGAGCGGTTTGTTGACATCCTGACCATGGTGCAGGACAAGCTGTTCTTTGGCGACGCGTGTTATAAGGTACAGGAAAGTGCGTCTGTATGGAACACAATGGATATCTTCAAGGACGGCAGAGAATGGGCCATGATCGGCGTGTTCAACGCGATTGTGGAAATGCGCGATATGGAGGACGATTTCACTGTGGTGCCCGTACCGAAGTTTGAGGAAAGCGCGGCGGAATACCGTTCCCGTACCTACGACTCGTATTTCACGCTTATCCCGACGACGGTACAGGATACGGAGATGGTCGGCGCGGTGCTGGAAGCCATGTCGTTTACCGCGTACCGGGACGTGATTCCGGCATACATCCAGACAACTCTGAAAGGAAAGGCGTCCCGCGATGAGATGGCGGCAAAGTATATTCAGCTTGCGTTTGACACACGGCACATCGATCTTGGCGAAGCGTTGATTTTTGACGTGTTCGGTGACCAATCTATGTTTGATATGCTGAAAAAACAGCCGCTTGGAATTGCCTCTTACCTTGAAAAGAAGCAAAAAACCATCGATAAAGCATTCTCGGAGATCGTAGCTCTGGCGGACGACGCGGAATGATTTCACCGAAACGAAAAAGGACTTCCCACGGGAGGTCTTTTTTTCTTCTGTGCAACACGTATAGGAGGATCGATCCCGGCACATAGTACAGTTGCAATGTAAAATGCCGGTTTTACAGCGATTTTACATAGACTCGCTTTCCGACTTTACCCCGAAATGGTATCCTATAGGCGTACCAAGGAAATCAAAACAAATACAGATCCGGGACAGCGTTCCGGGAAAAGGAGTGAACTCTATGAAAAAAGTATTTGCACTTGCATTGGCGGGTCTCTGTGTGATCGGAGTTTGCGCTTCCTGCGGCTACTCCGGCGCGAGCGTTTCCACCGATGGATCTACATCGATGGAAAAGGTGATCGGCGCGCTTGGCGAATCCTTCACGGCGCAGAACAGCAACATCACCTTCACCTATAACCCGACCGGCTCCGGCTCCGGTATCAAGGCGGTAGAAGCGGGAACCTGCGACATCGGACTTTCCAGCCGCGATCTGAAGGATGAGGAAAAAGCGTCTGGTCTGACCGGAACCGTACTTGCCTACGACGGTATCGCGATGATCGTCAACAACGAAAACCCGATTGAGGATCTGACCCTCGAACAGGTGGCTGCCATCTACACCGGCGAGATTACCAACTGGAGCGAGGTCGGCGGCAATGACGCGCAGATCGTCCTCATCGGCAGAGAAGCGGGCAGCGGTACCAGAGACGGCTTTGAATCCATCACAGGAACTGCGGAAAAATGCCAGTACAGACAGGAGCTGACCTCCACCGGCGACGTCATCACCACGGTTTCCCAGAATCCGGATGCCATCGGTTATGCGTCCCTGGCAGCAATCGGCGACAGTGTGCGTACCTTGAAGATCGGCGGTGTAACGCCCACGGAAGAATCTGTGAAATCCGGCGAGTACGTCATCCAGCGTCCGTTCCTCCTCGTGACAAAGACGGGTGCGGCTCTCTCCGATGCGGCACAGAAATTCTTCGACTACGTAACCTCCGCAGAAGCAGCACCGATCATTC
>USGH01000315.1 GCA_900554225.1 uncultured Eubacteriales bacterium
ACAACACGCCGCGGCATGGGAAATGGCAGGCATTGCCCGATGCGTTTGGCTGCGGAGAGGACGACGACATTTTCTACATCGATCTGTTTGCCGCCGCTACGGGAGCCGATCTCGCGCTCATCGTGCATTTGGTGCCGGAGCTTCTCGACCGCGTGACTCCTGTGATCCGCCGCCGGATCTTAGGCAGACTGCGTGAACGGATCCTGACGCCGTTTTACACCTATTCCGATTCGATGTGGTGGCAGGGCAGCCGGGGCAATACGCTCAACAACTGGACGCCGTGGATCGTCTCGAACGTGCTGACGACCATTCTGCTCACGGAGACGGATACGGATAAACGGATCTTCGGCGTGGAGAAGGCGATGGTGATCCTCGATCGATTCACGCGCAATTACCCGGAGGACGGCGGCTGTGACGAGGGACCGAGCTACTGGGGTGTGGCGGGCGCGTCGTATTTCGACTGCCTCGAGGTGCTGTACGATCTGACCGGCGGCAGGGTGGACATATTTGACGAACCGCTTGTGCAAAAAATGGGCGAATATATTGCGGATTTCCGGCTTCAGGGCGACACCTATGTCAATTTTGCGGACGCGCCCCATCGTATACGTGCGGATGCCCGGTTGATTGCGCGGTTTGGCAGGCGAGTGCGTTCCGACAAGCTCACAGCGATGGCAGCATCCTTATGGACAGACGCACCGTATCGGTTCTGGATTGCGACAACGCCGTATCGGCATATCAAGAACCTGCTGGAAGAGAAGCCGGCAGCAGCAGCATACACGACGGAAAACCGGATCTACTATCCGAACTTGCAGGTCTTTATCGCCAAGGACGCACGAACCGGCTTAGAGCTTGCGGCAAAGGGCGGTCACAACGCGGAGAGCCACAACCACAACGACGTGGGCAATATCGTTCTGTTCCGTGGGGAAGAACCGATATTCATCGACGGCGGGGTGGGAACCTACACGAAAACGACCTTCTCCGATAAGCGGTACACGCTATGGACCATGCGTTCCGTATACCACAATCTGCCCGTGATCGGCGGTGTGGAGGAGCGTGCCGGACGGGAATTTGCCGCTGCGGATCCCACATATGACAACGACCGGATCTCCTATGCGCTGACCCACGCCTATCCGACAGAAGCGGGGATCACAAGCTACAGACGCACCTCGTATCTGACAGACAACGGTGCGGCAGTGGTGGACACGCTTGCGCTGACGGAGGACAAGACGGTATCGTGGCACTGGATGACCGTGGACGTGCCGCAGATCGACGGAAACACGCTCTATTTCCCGGATGCCGGGGTGCGCGTGACCTTCACCTCTACCTCCGGTGATCCGCTTACGCTAACGGTGGTTCCGGTGGATTTGGAGGGAGACGTCAAGCTCACATCGGAATGGAAGCGGGATATGCTCCACCGGATCGATGTGACAGCGGTGCACTGGACTGCCGGGACGTTTACAATGACGGCGGTGGCGGAATAAGTCCGGCGAATCATAGGAGAAGGCAGGTGGTATAGATGCGGTACGCAGTATCTCCGACCGTGATGCGTGAATCCGACCGTCAGACCATTGTAAGCGGCACCCCGGCGGTCACACTGCTCGATCGTGCGGGTCATGCGCTCTGCAACGCACATACATGGCATGGCAAGGTCGGCATCGTCTGCGGTACGGGCAACAACGGCGGCGATGGTTATGTACTCGCGCTGTGTCTGCGGGAGAACGGGATCCCGTGTGAGGTGATCCTCTGGCAGAACAGGGCAAGTGCGGCGGGACAGGTCTATCTCGATCGGGTGAGACAGGCGGGGATCCCGGTGCGGCTGTGGCAGGGCGAAGCTCTTTCCGGGTACAGCCAACTGGTGGACGGACTGTTCGGCACGGGATTTCACGGATCAGTGGATCCCTCTGCGGCAGGGCTGATCCGCGCCATGAATGACAGTGGTGCCGAGATCGTGGCGATCGACATTCCAAGCGGGCTATCCGGACTGTCCGGACAGGCGGCGGGGGAATGTGTCCATGCCGACGCGACGGTGGTCATGGGCAGCCTGAAATACGGCGATCTTCTTGGCGCGGCAAAGGATCTCTGCGGACGTGTCGCGGTGTGCGACATTGGGATCCCCATCGTCGGGAATGCGGTTTGTGTGCCCGATATGGAGGATTTCGGCGCGGTATTGCGCCATCGGGAGCACAATTCCCACAAGGGGACCTACGGCTACGTGACGATTTTCGGCGGATGCAGGCTCTACAGCGGTGCGGCAAAGCTGGCAAATCTCAGCCAATCCGCCCTGCGCGCGGGTTGCGGCGTGGCAACGTTGGCAGTTCCCGCGACCTTAGCGGGTGCGGTTGCGCCG
>USGH01000316.1 GCA_900554225.1 uncultured Eubacteriales bacterium
CCAAACGCAGCTTCCTTATAAAATAACAAAAGAAATCCGCCAACGCAGTTTGATAAGCAAACGCAGTTTGATAAGCCGACTGCAAGTCCGCAAAGATAGCGGTCAGAGTATCTGAAAAGGTCAGCTTTTCGTAACGCCCGCGCGGTCATGCCGCAGAAAGCCGATGAGGATCGAGCATATGATGCCGACCTCGGTGATCACACCGGAGATGGAGCCGGAGATCGCGTTGTAGATGAGCCACAGCGGGTCGCTCGGCAGATTGAGCAGGCGGACGGCGCGGGCAGTGGGGGCGTGCATGGCAAACGTGGTGCAGACCATCCCGGCAAGGGTGAGCAGCGATTTGGGACCCTCCCAGAATACGGCGGTCGCGCCTGCGATTATGGCGAGAAATACGGGGATCCACACGGGGGAATCCGCCCAATTCCGTTCGCCGCGCCGATAGAACACGAGACACCGCAGCAGGGCAATGACGTTCATGGCAGCACCGGATACCGCTCCGAGCAGCCCGAAATGGATGGCGTAGAAGGTGCTTCCGGCGATCTGGAGACCGAGGATCCCCTGCCGCTTTTTGCACTGGAAGCTGGCGAGATGCGAAAACATCCCGAGAAAGCCGATCGCCTGCGCGACGACTTGAAATGGCGTAGTATTCATAGACAATACAGGAAGCTCCCGCTCCTTTTCGCTCCCGATAGATCGGGCGTATTTTGGATCTGCGGAACAAAAGACAAGCGGGAGGGGGTACCTCCCGCAAGCAAATCTGGAAAGCTTCTGCTCTCCTGCTGCTTTGCGCCAAAAAAGCCCTATCTGTAAGCCTTTCGGCGCAAAAACACGATGGATGCAGAGCGTCCCGCAACAATGCGTCTCGCGCCTGCGTATACTAAGGGGCAATCAGAGGTTGATCTCTACCTCGTGACCGCACGCGCTCGAGCGGATGATCCCGTCAATGATCGCCTGATTGTAGATGATCTGGCTCGTCGGAATCGGTGCCACATGATCGCCGAGGCAGGCATCCACGAAGGCGCGCACCTTCTGCTCAAACATATTGCGCTTGATGTTGCTGCCTTCGACCGGGATCGGGGTCGCTACCTGGTTGCCGTTCTCGTCGTCCTTGTACAGCACGAGATCGCCGGCAGCACCGTCCCAGCAGCAGCCGACAGGAGCCTTGACCTTCAGACCAGCGTCGGTGCCGAAGAAGAGGGAATCGCCGGTGGTGTCCATGTTCATAGCCCAGGAGGCGCGGTAGTCGATCACGATGTCGCCCTCGCAGCGGATCATGGCAACGGCGAAATCGTCGTCCACGGTGAAGCGGTTCGCTTCCTTGTACTTTGCCGGATTCTTGCCGAAGTACGCGAACTGCTTGGCGGATACGGTGAGCGGCTTGGGATAGCCGATGGAGTTGAGGGCGAAGTCGAGTCCGTAGCAGCCGATGTCGCCGACGCAGCCGACCGCAGCCTTGTCCTTTTCGATGAAGGTGCTGCCCGGGATGCCCTTGACGCGGCCGCCGCCGACCACGACGTAGTAGATCTTGCCGAGAACGCCGGATTCGACGACCTCCTTGACCTTTTTCACGTTTTCGCCATAGCGCGGCTGGAACCCGACCGTTACAAAGTGGCCCGTTTCCTGTTCGGCGGCACGGATTGCCTTTGCCTCTTCGAGGGTGACGCACATGGGCTTTTCGAGCAGGACGTCCTTACCGGCGTGCAGGGCGCAGATGGTAGGACCGGCGTGCTGGCTGTTGTAGGTGCAGACGGAAACGGCGTCGATGTCGTCTCTGGCGCACAGCTCCTCATGGGTTTCGTAGGCGGCGGCGTCGGTCCAGCCGAATTCGTCGAGGAATTTGCGCGCCTTACCGGGGATGATGTCCGCGCCCGCGACGATCTCCACGTCCGCGAACTGCTTATAGGCGTTGGCATGTGCGTGTGCAATACCACCGGTACCGATGATACCGACTCTCAGTTTATCCTTCATTTTCCAATACTCCTTTATGGTACGATGGAAGTCGAAATTCGTCTTCCTTTGCGATATTATACCACAGATTCCTGCGGAATGCTATGGGTTTGGGGAAATTTCTTATGATTTTCCGGGACTTGTCCCGGCGCGCTTTTTTGACTTGCAGTCTGCTTATCAAACTGCGTTTGCTGATTTCTTTTGTTATTTTATAAGGAAGCTGCGTTATTCTTTGGTTGTTTATCTTGGCTTCACCAGGGGAGAATACCACGTCATACGTGTAGATTTTATTGGTTCCTCGCGGGGGCGCATAAGGAAGCTGCGTTATT
>USGH01000317.1 GCA_900554225.1 uncultured Eubacteriales bacterium
ATTATTTTAAATCGTATTCCTACAAATATTATGATGTGCTGGGGCTGTCGATGATTCTTGTAAAGAGTGAGCTTCTGCCCTTTTATCTGGCATAAGGCTTTCCGATCCATATGTATTGTGCCGATACCGCGGAGGATGCGCAATTCTGTATCGATCACAACGCGTCGCTCATCACGGCAAACGATCCCCGGCCGCTGATGCACCTGCTCGGCAGAGTATAATCCATCATGAGGAGAGCGGCATATCCCGTCAGGAAACCGGACTGTGGTATGCCGCTGCGGATGCTGCCCCACAAAAAAATTTTCAACTTTTTTCGAAAAACCTATTGCAATTTGCGCGAGAGTGTGCTATAATAATGGAGCGTTGAGCAAGGCCCGTTGGTCAAGCGGCTAAGACGACGCCCTCTCACGGCGTAAACGGGAGTTCGATTCTCCCACGGGTCATAACAACCGGAATTTGTGTAAAAACAGATCCGGTTGTTTTGTTTTTCTGTAATATGCTCCCCATAGCGCAGGCACTCGAAATAACGAAATTTCGAGAATCTTCTCTATGGGGAGCATGTCATTTTATTTTCCGCCGTCCGACAGTATTTTCTGTTCTATCATTTCGTGTAGCCAAGTCCCTCGTACACGAGATCACGGATCCTCGGATGGTATACCGTGTACGCGCCATCCCAGCCAAGCACCTGTGTACCAAAATAGATTGCGGTGCCTGTGGTCGTCTCCATGGAGCAGTACGCACACTCCCCGCCACCCCAGCCACATTCACCCGCCTGTGCCGCCGTATTTGCCGCCTTTGGATCGACAAGGGTCCGCACGCCCAGCGCATAGCTATATCCTGCTCTGCCAAGTGACGCAAAATCCGCCTTGCGACCGGGTACAGTCATCTGATCCGTGTGCAGCAGTGCGACCGTTTCCGGAGACAGGAGCCGATAGCCGTTGTCCGCAGTCCCGCCGTTTGCCAGACAAGCCGCAAAGGAGAGATAATCGCTAACGGTAGAATACAGTCCCGCGCCGCCGCTTTCGTATCGATCAGACACGTCCATCACCTGATTCGTTTTGGGTGCCACACGCACCTTGCCGCCTTCATACCAATACTGCTCCGTTAGCCGCGCCATCTGTTCCTCTGTCGGATGGAATGTGGTGTCTGTCATGCCGAGCGGATCGAAAATCACCTTTTGGAGATATTCGCCAAACGACATCCCGGATGCGACCTCGATCACGGCACCGACCACATCGTGGCACAGGCTGTAGCGGAAATGGGTTCCCGGATCAAACTGGAGAGGACTTTCGGCATAGCTGTTCACCGCGTCGATCGTGGAGATCTCTCTGCCGTACTTCTCACGCAGTTTCTCCATCGCCGGGGTGTTCCATGTGTAATCGAGTCCGCCCGCCATCGCCATCGCGTCACAGATACGCATTTTTGTTCTCGCAGGACGGATTGTGCCATCCGCCTCCCGCACGGTCAGATTTTCGTATGCCGGAAGATACTTTGCCACCTCGTCCGTAAGCGCGATTTTCCCTTCTTCCATCAGATGGAGCGCGCCTGCCATCGTCATGACCTTTGTCGCGGAATATAAAATGTAAGTATCCCTCTCGGATACAGGCTTCGTGCGCGCGGCATCGGAAAAACCGGTTTTATGCCGATACACAATGCGGTGATCGTTGTATACGGCGCAGTCCGTCGCAGGAATCCCCTGTTTTTCGTAGAGATCGTCTAAAAACGCTGTCAATTTGCTGAAATCCATAGGTGTACCTTTCCTTTTTCTCCCATTCGGTTAGAAAAATTGTACACGAAACGCGCGAGGATGTCAATAGCTTTCGGTAAAAAAAGGGAGAGAGACCACACGGGATCCCTCTCCTTCTGTATTATTCCAATTCAAACGCGCCGGTGTATAGGCGGTAATACGTGCCGTGCGCCGCGATCAGGTCGTCGTGGCTGCCGCGTTCGATGATTCTGCCATGGTCTAACACCATGATTGCATCGGAATTGCGTACCGTCGAAAGTCTGTGCGCAATGACAAATACGGTGCGTCCTTCCATCAGTGCATCCATACCCTTTTGCACCAGTGCTTCGGTACGTGTATCGATGGAGGAGGTCGCTTCGTCCAGGATCATCACCGGCGGATCGGCAACAGCGGCACGTGCAATGGAAAGCAGCTGTCTCTGTCCCTGGGACAAATTGGCTCCGTTCGCGGAAAGCATCGTCTGATAGCCCTCCGGCAGACGGGTGATGAAGTCATGCGCGTTTGCCAGCTT
>USGH01000318.1 GCA_900554225.1 uncultured Eubacteriales bacterium
TTCGGGCGGCGCCTTGCGCCTTCAGTGGGTGCAATGCCGGACGCTTTCCGCTCCGTGCTAAGGGAATGCGGCAGAGCGTGTCGTGCGGGATCACAGTCCCGCTTTTGTGGCAAGGAGAATCTCGGTGATGTCGTCCTCCATGCTGCCTGTGCAGCGGTGCGCGTCGGCACAATCGGTGGTGGTCAGGACGACAAGACCCGCGTCGAGCAGAGTCGGAATGGCTTGTTCGTTCTCTGTGAAGTACGCGATTCGATCCTCCTCGAACAGCGCGCGCTCCAGAATCTTGGCATATGCCGCGTCGTCGCAGTGAACGAGGAGCGGTACCTGACCGAGATACCGCCGTCTTTCACCGGGAGTCAGCGGATTGTCGTTCCGTTTTTTGCCGTCGCCGCCGAGAGATTCCTTGATGAAGCCGCCGCCGGAGATCTCGTAGCCGTCGATGAGGACAAAGCGACCGGTCGCAGGCAGTGCGGGATCCACGTCAAAGGCGATCTCGTGTTCACAGGTGAAGGTGCAGTCGGCAATCGCATGCTTTCCGGCGGAGGTGGGCGTGTGGTTCTTTTCGAGATTGGAGGCATCGAGTACGCTGTGGATCGCCGTTACCTTGCAGGTCGTTTTTGCCGTGCAGGATTTGATCCCGTACTCCTTGCCCATCACCAGCGGATCGGAACCCAGCCAGAACACACTTGCGCGGAACGTCTTGCCGACCCGGGGAACCTCCTCGCCGACCTTGCAGGCGATCTCACCGCGCCGGACATAGATCTGCGTTGTGGTCGTGAACCCGCAGGATTTGCCATATGTGACCTCTGTCGGCTCCGGATGGGCGGCGGGATCCATGTACCACTCTTCGATCCGCGCTACATCGGTCGTTTTGCCGGACGGATAGAAGATCAGGTGATCACCGGGCCGCAGTGTACCGGATTCACACATACCCGCGACAATCCGTCTGTCGTCGCCGCCCTCGGTGAATTTGTACACGTCCTGCACCGGGATCCGCAGCGGCAGCGCATCGTTGTGGGTACCGCCGACAAATCGGTCGAGCATTTCCAGTACGGTCGGGCCGTCGTACCAGGGGGTGTGCGTCGAGTGTGCGGCAATGTTGTCGCCGTCCATGGCAGAGACCGGGATATACGCCGCCGGTTTGATGCCGATTTTCGCAAGAAATTCCGTGAAATCCCGGCAGATCTGGTCGTAGCGCGCACGGTCGTAGCCGATCAGGTCGATCTTGTTCACGAGTACGGCGATCTGCGTGATCCCGAGCATTTCGAGCATATAGCCGTGCCGTCTGGAATTTTCGCAGATTCCCTCCGCCGCGTCGATGACGAGCAGTGCCGCCTGTGCCCGGGACGCGCCGGTGATCATATTCTTGAGAAATTCGATATGCCCGGGTGCGTCGATGATGATGTATTTCCGTTTTTCCGTTTCAAAGAAGCAGCGCGCCGTATCGATGGTGATCCCCTGCGACCGCTCGTCCTTCAGTGCGTCCAGCAGAAACGCGTATTCAAACGGCTTGGAATTGCGGCGGCACATTTCCCGGATCTGCTCGATCTTGCCATCCGGCAGAGAATGCGTATCCGCGAGCAGACGACCGATCACGGTGCTTTTGCCATGATCCACGTGTCCCGCCACTACGATATTCATATGTTGCTTATCTGTCATATTGTGCCTCGTTAAAATCACATATATCCGTCACGGCGCAGTGCTTCGAGTCCGCCGCCGTCTTCCTTGTCCTGCGCACGACCGCTTCTCTCCGCCACCCGTGCGAATTTGCCGGAACGCAATTCCTCAATGATCTCGTCGAGGGTGGACGCGTCCGATTCCACGGGATTGGTGCAGGGCCAGCAGCCTAAGGAACGGTACCGCTTGCCGTCGCCCTGATTGAAGTACAGCGATACGACCGGTACACCCTCGCGCTTGATGTATTCCCAGATGTCTAGTTCCGTCCAGTCGAGCAGCGGATGGATCCGGACGTGCGTACCCGGTGCGAAATCCGTTTTATACTGTCCCCAGAATTCCGGCGGCTGATCGTCGGCGTTCCAGTCATTGTTCACGTTGCGCGGGGAAAAGTATCGTTCCTTAGAGCGGCTGCCCTCCTCATCGGCGCGGACACCGACAATGACGCCCGTGAACGGCTCCTTATTCGGATCGACCTCGTACTTCCCGGTCTGGTGATTGAGCCGGTACCGCGGCCATTCTCCGGAGAGCGTGTGCGCCAGTGCTTCCGTTTTCAGATTCCGGCAGCATTC
>USGH01000319.1 GCA_900554225.1 uncultured Eubacteriales bacterium
CAGCCAGGAGCGCAGTGCGTATTCAAGGGTCGCGTCCTTGCAGTAGATATTCATGCCGCTCTGCATACCGCCGCCCTCACGCACATAGCAGCCCGTGAAGATATTGGCAACCACGCCGCTCTGGAACTTGATGACCGCAGAGGAATAGTCGTGTACGTTGTAGCCCGGCACACCATATTCGTCGCCGTCTACGATCCCGCGCGCACCGGCGCAGTTGACGTACAGCGGTTCGCCGAACAGGAAACGTGCCTGGTCAAACAGGTGGATATTCTGTTCCACGACCTGACCGCCGGAGGTTTCCATTCTTCTCCACCACGACACGCCCGGAATACCGCCGAACCATGCAGCAGACACCAGTCCGACTTCCTTGTCCTTGATGTAATCCTTCATGATCTGGGTCAGGTTCTGGTATCTGTCCTGGAAACCGGTGGCGGTGATCAGACCCTTCTCGTGGATCTTCTTCTGGATGTCCTCTGCCATAGCCATATCCAGTGCGATCGGCTTTTCTACCAGGAACGGGATGCCCTTTTCGATCACAGCATATTCGATGTCACCATGCTGATGCGGCGGAACTGCAATAAAGATCACTTCCGGCGTCACGTTTGCGAGCATTTCGCGGTGGCAGGTGAAGATCTTTCCGGTCGGATCGGTCTTGGTTCTCTCCGCGTACGCATATGCCTTCTCCTCTACGACATCGCAGAAGCCGACAAATTCCACGTCGCCCATATCCATGCACTTTTGCAGATGGACACTGTTTCTGCCGCCGCAGCCAATAAATGCTGCCTTAATCTTTGCCATACTTTCCTCCTTGTACAGGGAGTCTCCCTGCCTCTCTCTCTGGGTGTATTTCGTTTCGTTCGAACGTCCAATGCGCGTTCGGCTGCCCTTATTATAGCAATTTCATCGCTGTAAGTCAAGCGTTTTCTCTATATTTCTGTCTGGTACAGGCAGATTTTCTAAGTAATTTTCCGCCGCTCTGTTATTTCGTCAGGAGAATCATACGTGCAGAAAACTTTTCCGGCAGCTTTACGGTGAGAATGCCGTCCGCAAAGGAATAGTCACATTCCGCCGGGTACCACGCCTGCGCTTTTGTGTAGCCGTATTTCGTGAGATCGACGCACACCGTATCCGATTCCGAGCCAATCCGCCACACAGCAAGATACGCCTTTGTTCTATCCGCTGTTTCCAGTCCTGCCGCCGCGTTTCCATAGGTACCGATCCGCACGTTTTCCGGGGCTGTCGGGACGATCGGGTGAGAGGTGACAATATCGGCACGCATTCTTTTATATGCCGCAATGCCTTCCCGCACAAGCGCACGGTTCTTTTCATCCGCCAGATCGATCCGTCCGGACTGGTAAAGGGTGCCGCACATGCCGTTGACCAGATTGAAAATGGTCGCCTCGCCGCTTGCCATTTCGTCGTACCACGCCTTGTCCGGTGCGAAATCCTCGCGTCTGTCGAACGGTACCGCCATCGGATAGGACCAGATGCCCGCTTTCTCCGGCGCGAAATGTGCCATGGAACCGATGATGACGGACGGATACCAGTAATAGAATTCCTGATCGCTCGTGGACTGGAGATGGAAATGCGCAAGGGTTCCGTTGTCTGCACGACATGCGCCGCTGCCGCAGTTTTCAATCACGAGATCCGGGTACTTTGCGCGCAGACGATCCACAAAATCGCAGAACGCATGGTAATTGCGTATCAGTCCCTCCGCAGGAGCAAGATCGCCGCAGTCACAGCCGATGCCCGTCGTCTGATTGTAATCGTTTTTGATATAGCGCACCCCCATGCTGTACAGTGCATCCACCCGTGCGGTCAGATGTGCGCGCACCTTCTCGTTTTGGAAATCGCGCGGGAAAGGCTTGCCATACCGTTTGAGCAGACAATCGTCGTCAAGATCGTGGGCAGCTGCGGACGCGTTGACGGTATCCCACTCGAACCACACGCCGGGTGTCAGTCCCCGCTCCCGCATATGGGTGAAGATCCCGGCAAGCCCGTCGTCTCCGAATCGCTCATCCGCCACGATCCAGTCGCCCGCCGCGCCATACGTACCGGGGGATGCGTTTTTGTGCCAGCCCGCGTCGATGCAGAAAACTTCGCAGCCGACATCCGCCGCCGCGTCTATGAGGGGAAGGAGCTTTTTATCGGACGGAGCCCCCCAGAGACAGTTCATATAATCGTTGAACACGACCGGGATCGTATCGTTCGCGTGGTGGGTCAGGGATACGGCGCGTTTGTA
>USGH01000320.1 GCA_900554225.1 uncultured Eubacteriales bacterium
TCCTTTGGTGCGCCGCAAGGCAACAATAAAATCTACACGTATGACGTGGTATTCTCCCCTGGTGAAGCCAGAATAAACAACCAAAGCAAAACGCCGATTCCTTATAATAAAACAAAGGATATAAGCAAACGCAGTTTGATAAGCAAACTGCAAGTTACAGCACCAATCCGCCGACTGCAAGTCAAAAAATAGCAGGTTGGCAGGTTAGCAATCCGCCCCCGTGCAGAAGCCCGCGAGGGCGAGGGGAAGCAGCAGCAGTCCCGGGAAGCCGGCGGCAGCGTATCCGAGATAGGCGGCAATGAGGGTCAGACAGGGCGGCAGACGCAAAACCCTCCCGTACCATTTCGGCTCGAGAAGCTGGCGGAGGATCCACTGCGCGGCGAGGGCGGCAAGAATCGTCCATCCGGCGGCACTCTCCCCGGTCAGAAGCTGCACGATCGCCCAGGGGAGCAGCACGATTCCCGCACCCACGACGGGCAGCAGATCCGCGGCGGCGGCGAGACAGGCGAGAAACAGCCCGTTTGGGATCCGGCACAGGGTGAAAATCCCCGCGAATACGGCAAATGCGCAGCCGCTCAAACCGACCGCCGCACGCAGATAGCCCCACGCCGCGTCCACGATCCGGTCGAGATGGGAAAAGACGGACGAAAGTGCCGCACGCATCGGCGCGGAAAGCCTGCAAAGCAGCGTATTGCGGAGCGGTTCGCGATCGGTGGCGGCACAGCGAAACAGGAACACGCCGACGGTGAGCAGAACCTTTGCCATACCGTTTCCCGCCGCATCGAGGGTGCGCCCCGCGAACGACGCCGCCAGAGATGCCGCGCCCTTTGCCAGATGTGCCGCCCATGCCTCCCAGCCGAACATCCACTGCGCCCCGAACGTCCCCTGTGCCGTCGCCGACCTGCGGAGCCAATCGGACAGCGGAAAATCGGCAAGCGGCGCATCCGACAGCCGTTCGCAGAGGGCGGGGAGCGCGCGGCGCAGCGTTTGCAGCATCGTCCAGACGCTTCTTCCGGCGTTTCCGAGGAGCAGACCCACGGCGCAGAGAAGGCAGACGGCGGCGCATAGGGCAAGTACGGCAAGGACGATGGCACAGGTCCGGCGCGGCAGGGAGAGACGGGGCGCGATCCGGTCCGTGATCCGCCGCACGCCGTCCGACGCGAGCCAGCCGAGAAAGATGGGGAAAAAGAGCGGCGCGCCGTACCGCAGTACCAGAAAGCCGCCGATGCACACGAGGAGCCATTGCGCCATTTTCATAAAAAAACCGCCTGAAATTCGCTTACAGAACAGTGTATGCGCGTTCGGGCGGCATATTTACTTGATCAGGCGGTAGAGGTAGGTCGCGGCGTGGGGGAGTGCGGCAAAGAGCAGGGTCGCGGCGATCTCCGGCAGGGCGGCATGGGTGAGAACATCGGGCAGGGAGACGTTTCCGGCGGTCGTGAACAGGATGAAAACGGTCCAGAGCGCGCGCAGAACGGCAGCGATCGCGGTGAACATGGCGCGAACCGGCACGCTGTCGCGGAAATACTGGTCGGTCAGGATCCCGCAGACATACCCGGCGGGCATATAGAGTAACGGCAGGATGGTGAGCGGCGACCCGCCCAGCGATTCGATGGTGAATGCCGCGATCACCCCCGCCACCGCGCCGTACCGTTCTCCGGCGGTCATGCCGATCCCGATGACGAGGGGCAGCATGAGATCCGGCACCGCGCCAAACGGACGGAACTGTGTGAACAGTGTGGTTTGCAGGAGTGCGAAAAAGACGATCTGCGTGAGCATCAGCAGGCACCGCAGGAGGGGTTCCTTCTCGATTTGCAGACCGAGGAACCAGCCGTGGAGCCGTTCCCGGAGCGATTCCGGGTTTTTGTCCTCTTTCACTGGGCTTTCTCCTTTCTCTGTTGCTTGCGGGACTTAGTCCCGCGCCTTTGATCTTTTGATTTGTAGTCACGTGATTGCGCGGCAGGTACGAGGATGCCGTGGCATCCAGTACCGCGCCGCGCGGCTTGCACGTACTTGCGGTACGGCTATTTACGACTTGCAGTCGGCGGATGGGTGGTGTAACTTGCAGTTGGCTTATATCTTTTGCTTTATTATAAGGAAACGGCGTTATTCTTTGGATTTTATTCTGGCTTCACTAGGGATGAATACCACATCGTATGTGTAGATTTTATTGTTGCCTTGCGGCGCACCAAAGGACGAGGAAGAAGGACTCTGCGGAG
>USGH01000321.1 GCA_900554225.1 uncultured Eubacteriales bacterium
AAACGGATGAGACCTCTCCGATGATCAACGCCATGGACTACGACATATCCTATCGGTATTTGAAGGCGACCTTCTGCCATTTTCTCGACCGTTTGGACGAACGGGAAAAGAAGTATGCGAATCTTTTCATCTATCGCAACATCGTCTACGGCGGACAGAATCGGCGCATGTGGGACGACGCGTTCAACCGGGTATTCGAGGAACAGTACGGGATGGATCCCGCGCCCCTGTACCCGCTCCTGTTCCGGGATTTCGGCAAGGGCGCACGTCGCTATACCAGCATGATGATGACCTGCCGCGCGTCTCTTTTGACCGAGGGGTATCTGAAAGCAGCGGCGGATATCTGCCAGTCGCGCGAGATCATCTGTACCGGATTTCCGGCGGAGTCCAAGGCGACGTTCTGCTCCTGGATGTTTGGCGACGGACAGCTTTTGCATCGTCACGCCTCCGCCCCCGGCGTATCTGTCCCGTTCGCGTATCTTTACGGCATCAACGGCATCAAGGTGGCATCCGGCGCAGCGGACGATTTCGGCAAGGAGGTCGTCAGCGCGGATATGTTCAAGTATTATCAGCAGCTCAATAAGGATATCCTCTACCGCGAAACGCTCAACACCCTGGTCCGCGGCGTGAATATGCTCTTTGTCCACCTCGGAGAGGACCGCACGGACGTTTCGTCCACATTCGGCGAGAAGGATACAGATCTGCTCGGTCAGCTTTTCACGAAAAATACGGACCTGACCGAATATGCCGATTTCACCACAAGGGCACAGACTCTGCTGCGCGGTGGAGATCACGTGTGCGACGCAGCGATCGTGTAACCGATTCGCTCGCTCCACTCCTATGTGTTCTTATACCAGAGCGAGAACAGCACCGGATTTGAATACCCGACAACCCCGGCTGTCGCGGATTACATGGAGCTGATGAACAACCTGCTCGGCTATGTCGGTGTGGACGCGGCATTCCTCCATCCGGACGTACTGCGGGACCGTGCCTTCTCCGACGACGGCATTCTATATATTAAGGATACAAAAAACGAGGTCGTGCAGAAATATAAGGTGCTGTTTTTGCCGTCCATGTCACTCGTCAGTCTGAAAACCCTCCGGGTGATCAAAAAATACTACGACGCAGGGGGGAAGATCATCGCGACGGACTCCCTGCCGTTCGGCGCATCGGATGGAATCCTCACGGATGGGGACATCAACCGCGCCTTGAAGCAGGAGACGGCGGAGGATCAGGAGGTCGTGGAGATCATCCGCTACATTTTCGGCGACGAGAGTCTGGATGAGCGCGTATATAAGCGGTATTATAAAAACAGCAACGAGCATGGCGGCACAGCATACTATTTTCCGTCGAACAAAACGACCGTGGACGGCACCGATTCCGTATCCGCGAACATCCTCTATCAGGCTCTCGAAAAGCTGTCTGTCGCGCCGGATGTGTATATCGATCGGATGCCGCGCGTGGAATTTTCCGGAGTCGTGAACTATCATTTGCCGGCATTTCTGAAGGTGGGGATCGACAACCGACTGGCACGGGGATGCTCCATGAACTGTCTCCACAAGCGGTATGCCGGATGTGATCTGTACTTCCTCACGAATACGACGGGCGATGCGTTTGAACACAGCGTCCTGCTGCGCGGCAGACACCAGCCGGAGGAATGGAATCCGTTTACGGGCAAGATCCGCAAGCTGCCGTGGGAACTGGTCAGATTCCGCGGCGAAGTATATACCAGAATTGTACCGCATATTGAACCCTCTGCCGGTGTCTTTATCGTCAGCCCCATCGCACGGACACAAAAAGAGCTCCTGCGCGATATGACGGACGAAAAGCCGATTCCGGAATTTTTCCCGAAGCCAATTTATTGATACTATCGAAAGGTGCGACCATGTATTACGAGAAAATCAAATCCGTGGCGGACGCGATTGTCGAAAATGCCGGCAAGGTGATCTATGGCAAGCAGAATGAGATCCGGCTCATCACGGCAGCTCTATTGTGCGGCGGTCATGTGCTGCTTGACGACATCCCCGGTACCGGTAAGACGACACTGGCGAAAGCCCTTGCAAAAACGATCGCTGCGGACACCAGGCGGATTCAGTTTACGCCGGATCTGCTGCCGAGCGACGTGAACGGTATCAACTTCTACAACCAGAAGACAGGCGATTTTGTGTTCCGCGCGGGGCCGGTGTTCACGAATATTCTGCTTGCCGATG
>USGH01000322.1 GCA_900554225.1 uncultured Eubacteriales bacterium
GACGGAGCCGTTTCCGCCGTGAAAGGCGAAAAGGGAACCTATCCGGCGCGGGCGGTGATCCTGGCTACGGGGGGCGTGTCCTACCCGGGGACAGGCTCCACCGGCGACGGCTACCGCATGGCGGCTGAGCTGGGGCACACGATCGTTGAGCCGCGCGGCTCGCTGGTGCCCCTTGTGAGCGACGATGCGTGCTGCGGAAAGATGCAGGGGCTGGCGCTGAAAAATGTGCAGGTGCGCATCCGGGACGGAAAAAAGCTGTTGTATGACGAATTCGGCGAGATGCTCTTTACCCATTTCGGCGTGTCGGGGCCGCTCGTGCTGTCCGCGTCGGCGAATATGCAGAAGGGCAGCGTGTCCGATTACCGTTTCTCGATCGATCTGAAGCCGGCACTCGACCGCGATACCCTCGACAAACGGATACTTTCCGATCTTACCAAATATGCCCACCGCGACCTCTGCAACGCCCTGGACGATCTGCTGCCAAAATCCCTGATCCCGTATTTCATCGGCGCGTCCGGGGTGTCCGACAGAAAAAAAGCGGGCGAGCTGACGCGGGAGGAACGGCTCCGACTGGTGGAACAGTGCAAAGGCATGACCCTCACGCCGACGAAATTCCGACCCATGGCGGAGGCGATCATCACCCACGGCGGCGTGTCCGTCAAGGCGGTGCAGCCCGGTACCATGGAGCTGCGGGAGCTGCCGGGCGTCTATGTCTGCGGCGAGCTTCTCGATACGGATGCCTATACCGGCGGCTTCAATCTACAGATCGCTTTCTCCACCGCATACGTGGCAGGGAGAAACGCAGCCGGGGAAGGGGAATAATCCGTGAAGAAACGGGGAAGAGTAGCCGCAGCAGGGGGTTGCGCAGACCGAAAAAGCCGTGTTTCCCCCATTCCCCGCGCGACAGCACCCATAAATAAGGAGGCTCCCATGAAAAAGATCAGAATTGCCATAGACGGGCCGAGCGGGTCCGGAAAGAGCACGATCGCCAAGGCGACGGCGAAAAAACTGGGGTACGTGTACGTCGATACGGGCGCGCTGTACCGGACGGTCGGGCTGTGGTGCAAGAGATGCGGCGTGGATCCGTCGGACGAAGGCGCGGTAGAGAAGATACTGCCGGACGCAGAGATCGCATTGCAGTACGAGAATGGAACGCAGATCGTGACGCTCGGCGGAGAATCGGTGGGCGACGCGATCCGAACCCCGGAGATGAGCAAATACGCCTCCGCGGTGTCGAAGCATCCGGCAGTGCGCGCGTTTTTGCTTGGAATCCAGCGAAAAATGGCACAGGCAGGCGGCGTGATCATGGACGGGCGCGACATTGGAACGGTGATCATGCCGGATGCAGAGCTGAAGCTGTTCGTGACCGTGCCGCTTGAAATCCGCGCAAAGTGGCGGTTCCGTGAGCTGACTGAGGAAAAAGGACTGGATGTGCGCTACGAGGACGTTCTCCGTGATATGGAGGAGCGCGACCGTGCCGACCGTGAACGTGCCATCGCTCCCTGTGTCCCTGCGCCCGATGCCATCCCCTTTTCCAACCGCAGCTCCGTTGAGGAATCCGCCGCCGAGATCGCCCGCATGGCGCGGGAGCTGGAGAACGCCGGGAAAACCGTCTGAAACGCGTCCTTGCGGCAACGCTTTTCTGCAAAAATTATTTTATATCATTTCTGGAAAGTATTATGAGTTTTTATCGTACAATGTATGCGCTTCTCAATCCTCTGGTGCGCCTCTGCTACCGCCTGGAGATTCGGGGAGAGGAGAATATTCCTGTGGATTCCGGCTGTATTCTTGCGGCGAACCACACTGCGTTTTCCGATGTGCTGATCGTCTCCGCGGCGGCGAAACGGCAGGTGCGGTACATGGCGAAAAAGGAGCTTTTTCGGATTCCCGTACTCGGCGGACTGATTCGGGCGATGGGCGCGTATCCCGTCAATCGCGGCGGCGCGGATGTGGCAAGCATCAAGTACACCATCGGACTGATCGAATCCGGCGAGCTGATCGGGATCTTTCCGCAGGGGCATCGGCATGGCTTTGAGGATCCGCGCGAAACCGAGATCAAGGGCGGCGTGGGGCTGATCGAATACCACACCAGGGCGACGGTCCTGCCCGTGTACATAGACAACAAACGCGGCAAGACCGGCATTTTCCGCAAGAATATCGTGATCTTCGGCAAG
>USGH01000323.1 GCA_900554225.1 uncultured Eubacteriales bacterium
CGTATCTGCGCGTTCTCCGCCAGCTCATCTTCTGGGCGACCATGATCCTGACGCCGCTGTGGTACCTGTTGCTCGGTTATGCCGACGTACTGCCTGCGGAACTTCGCTTCATCGTGCCGGCCGATCCGGGAGAAATGCCGATCCTTTGGCAGCTGCTCCTTACGGAATTGGCACTGGATGGGCTAAAGCTCGCGTCCTTGAATACACCGAACGTGCTGTCCAATTCTCTCTCTGTGGTCGGCGGACTTCTGCTGGGGGATTTTGCCGTAACGGTTGGATGGCTCTGCCCGGATGTGATCCTCTATATGTCCTTCGTCGCAATCGCCAATTTTACCCAGTCGAGCTATGAGCTTGGCTATGCGTTCAAGTATATGCGGGTGCTCATCCTCATTCTGACCGCGCTGTTCGATGTCTGGGGATTTGTCGGCGGATGTGCTGTCGCGCTTGTCCTGATCGCCACCAACAAAACGGTCAACGGCACCCGGAGCTATCTCTATCCGCTGATTCCCTTTGACGTAAAAGCGATGGCAAGGCTGGTGTTTCGCTTGAAAAAGAGATCCTGACAAAGAATGCGTCCATGCAGAGCGGTGCAAATACTGCCTCTCGCGGACGCTTTTTTTGCGGAATCGGTCGGAATTTCCCGGAAAACGGTAGCATGACAGCGGCGGATGTGTTATAATAAAAGAAAACCATGAAGGAGCAAGCTATGCAAACGAAACTGCACGCGATTGCCGACTATATCCGGTCTGCACATATACCTGTCTATACCATCTCTATGGCAGAGGGAGACGGCGATCCGCTCACGGAATGCATTACCCCGGCAAATCCCTGTCAGGACTCGTATTCCGTTGCCAAGGCATTCACCACCACCGCGATTGGGATGCTGTGGGACGAGGGAAAGCTGCATACCGAGGATAAAATCCATGCTCTGCTGCCGGAAGCCTTTGCCGCCTGGAAGGACGAAATCGACCCACGTTGGTACGATACCACAGTGGATATGGCTCTGACCCATCATCTTGGATTGCCCGGTGGCTTTCTCGATATCGACGGCTTTGACGCAACGACCTTTGGAAGGGATTACCTCCACCATATGTTGACCGCTCCTTTGGTCTGTGCTCCGAAAGCCGAAGGAATTTACACGGATGCGGCGTTCTATCTTCTCGGACGGATTGTCACTGCATTGTCTGGCGAAAACCTGACGAGTTTCCTGTGGAAGCGGCTTTTTTATTCGACCGGCTGCAAGGAGGTTTCGTGGAGTACCTGTCCCATGGGCTATGCAATGGGTGCAACAGGACTGTACATCCGTTCCGAGGATATGGGCAAGCTCGGGCAGGTCTATGTTTCGGGCGGTACCTATCGGGGAACAAGGATCGTCTCTCCGGAGTGGATCGCGTTGTGTCGGGAGCGCGGCTATGAACTGCACCATAGCGGCGGCGGATGGTATGGCAAAGGCGGTATGCGCGGACAGATGCTGACGATGCACTTTGCCAAACGGCTTACCATTGCGTGGCACGGATATGAAGCGGATTGCGGCAAAATTTTAGAATATATCGCAAACGAGGTCTGATTGTATGAAGTATAAACCGGAAAAGAAGCATACGGTACCCAAGCACAAAACGACGGAAAGAGAGGCACCGGCATCGGAAGGGAAAGGTGCAGAAATGATTCCCGCAGAGCCGGTATGTCCGCACAGAAAGAGCTGCGGCGGCTGTCAGACGTGGAACCTGACCTATGCCGAGGAATGCAGCATGAAGATGAGCCGCCTGATCTCGCTCCTTGGCAGATACGGACACATCGAGGAAATCCTGAAAATGGACGATCCGTACCACTACCGGAATAAGATGCAGACGCTGTTTTCCTTCGGCGGCAAAAACAATGTCCAGTACGGGATCTATCAGGCATCCGGCAGGGAGCATACCGACACCCCACGGATCGTGCGTCTCAAAGGAGACGGCTGCCTGATCGAAAACGAAACCTCCGGCAAAATTGTACATACGATCGCCGGGCTTTTGGCAAAGCACAGGGTCACAGTCTGGGATGGTCGCCATGGACAGCTCCGTCACGTGATGATCCGCTATGCCAAGGGAAGCGACACCTATATGGTCGTACTGGTTACGTCCTCCTATCCGTTTCCGGGCGGCAAGGCATTGGCAGAAGATATTGTGCGC
>USGH01000324.1 GCA_900554225.1 uncultured Eubacteriales bacterium
TTTGATAAGCAAACGCAGCTTGATCACCAAGCGTAGCTTGGTAGGCAGACTGCAAGTCGATAAAGAGCGCGGGACAGAGTCCCGCTGCCCGTCACTCCCAAATATCGCCGAGGGGGGATATCGATACCGCCACCTCGCATACCTGCGTCGATTTCACCGGTGCCAGGGTGAACTGGCGGTTTTGCAGATCCGGCAGACACGGGATCGCCGTGTAGATCCGCCCCTCGTCCGAGAATACCTCCATGCTCATGGTATCGATGAGCAAGCGCACCTCGCGCCCACTGTAATTGTACGACAGCGGCAGTACGCGCTCCGGCAGCTCCAGTATGTTCTCCTCCGGCAGGATCCGCAGGTGCAGACCGTAGAGCTCCACCGCCATCCCGCCGCAGCCCTTGCCGAACCGGATCGTGATCTCGTATGCGCCGCCGTTCAGGTAGTCGATGAGCGGATTGGCTGCGGTCGCCGCCTTTTCCCAGGTTCGCGTATCCGTGCGCAGCTGGGCGATCTCCGGAATCGGCAGGGTCGCCAGACGGTATTTGCCGTCCACGCAGTCGAGACGCACCTCCGTGGGGAAGTTCATCTGGCTCGTGAAGCACGCACCCGGTGCCTCCATCTGCCCCCACGCCACCTTGATGCGCCGTTCCGCAATGCCGGAGAAGGTCTGTGCCGCATAGCTCCCGCCGCCGCCGAGCCGATACTGCTGCGCGTCCTGCACCGGATGGAAGCCATCCCGCGCCATTTTGCCCACCAGATACGTGTCCGACGCACCCGAGAAGATCCAGAACCGCTCTCCGCCGCAGGTCAGGGGATAGAGATCCGGGCATTCCGCGTCGTCCGGCAGGATCACCTTCTGCACAAACGCAAAATGCGTCAGATCCGTCGTTTTGTAGATGTGGTACTCGTTGCCCGCCATGTAGAGCGCACAGGCATAGCACCCCATCTCCTCGCACCAGATGATCTTCGGGTCCCGGTTGCCGCTTGTTTCACCGGGGATCACAGGCGCAGGCAGCTTCCGGAGTGTCCGTCCGCCATCCGCCGAATACGCGAGATACTGCGCCGTCACAGCACCACGGGAGAGCATGGACTGATCGGCAGCGGCGGTGTAGTAGAAGAGCAGCGGCGTGTTCTGACCGTCCGATATGCCGAGATGGTCCGCCGGATCGGGGATCCCGCTGCCGGAGAACATCGCGCCGTTCGCATCCGGATACAGCGTGTCCCCCCATTCGCACCAGTGGATGAGATCCCCGGATACGGCATGACCCCAGTGCATATTCCCCCAGTTCAGCCCCGCCGGATTGTGCTGGTAGAACATATGGTACACGCCGTCCGCAAAGGTCAGCCCGTTCGGGTCGTTGATCCAGCCGTAGCGCGTGGTGAAATGGATCATCGGGCGGTGGGCGGTATGGTAGCAGCACTCCCTGTCCCGTTCCGGTGCGAAAACGGGGGTATAGGGCAGCGGATGGTCGAGATCGGCGGACACGCGGTCGATGGCGGGATACAGCTCTATGGCGAGCGTCATCCCGTCGAACCGCTCCAGATCGACATACAGCAGGGTGGCGGCGGGATCGTCCGGTGCGTAGGCGACGTCGAGGTCATAGACCAGCGTGCGGTCTCCGTTTTTGCCGATTGGATTGCTTTCAGCGATCTGATAAAAGAGAATTTTCCCGTTGACCTCAGCTTTGATCACGGGCAGCACAAGGTAGCGTTCTGCGGCGCAGCATGTATGCAGCATGGCGTACTCCTTTTCGATATTCCCTATTCCCCAGGGGGAATCGGATGGTATGGTTTGTCTACATTATACAAGGCAAGGCGGCACTTTGTCAAGGCTAATTTTCCGGGACTTGTCCCGCGCCCTGTATTATCGACTTGCAGTCACGTATGGCGCGGCAGGTACGAGGATGCCGTGGCATCCAGTACCGCGCCGCGCGTTTTGGTTGTACTTGCGGTACGGCTATTTATGACTTGCAGTCGGCGGATGGGTGCTGTAACTTGCAGTCTGCCTATCAAACTGTGTTTGCTGATTTCCTTTGTTATTTATAAGGAAACGGCGTTTTGCTTATATCGTTTGTATTGGTTTTCTCAATGAGGAATACCTCATCGCTTCTGTAGATTTCATTGTTGCCTTGCGGCGCACCAAAGGACGAGGAAGAAGGACTCTGCGGA
>USGH01000325.1 GCA_900554225.1 uncultured Eubacteriales bacterium
GATCAGTACGGCTTTCCACTGTCCGCCGCCGTCATCGGAAGTCACATCGACGCGGACACGGACGGAATCCCGCACTTTACCATAGACGAGGCGGAAAACGATCCCCATGGCGCCCGATTGGAGCTGACCTCGCACACCTACGCGCTGCACGATCCGGACGGACGCGGTGTGACGGCGGATATAGCGTCTCTTCCCGGCGACATTTCCCGTATGCGTGGGCTGGACGGAGCGGAAAACACACAGATCGGCCGCGTGTTTGTGTATCCGTTCGGCAAATGGACGGCGGAGAGTGAAACGGTCCTGCGCGCAGCCGGATACCGCGCCACACTTGCAATCCTGTCCGGAAAAAACCGCGTCGCCGTACTGCGGATCGGGGATGCGGAATCGCTGTACCATATGCCGCGCATCGCCGTGGACGGATCAACCGGCGGCGCGGAGTTGATAAGGATTCTCGAGAGGGAGTGCGAAAAGGCGGCTGTGGATCGGGGATAGAGCGGCGCAGACCAAAAATCCCGGCATGCGGGCGAGAATTTTGTTGCATTTTGCGCGTGTTCATGGTATACTATACCCAAATTGCACGGTAATTCTGCAATATCGTGCTGTCAGCGTATGTTCTTAACGACAGAAAGGGCAACATCATGAATTTCAGACAGATCCATCTCGACTTCCACACGAGCGAAAAAATTGACGGCATCGGCAGTGAATTTTCCAAGGAGCAGTTTCAGGCGGCTCTGAAGCTCGGTCACGTCAACTCCATCACCGTGTTTTCAAAATGTCACCATGGCTGGGCATATCATCCGAGCAAGGCAAATGAGATGCATCCGGGTCTTTCCTTTGATTTACTCGGTGCCGAAATCGAAGCCGCGCACGAGATCGGTGTCAAAACGCCGGTGTATCTCTCCGCGGGACTCGATGAAAAAATGGCACGGCGGCATCCGGAGTGGCTGCGCAGAGGAGATCCGTCGGATGCGGTAGGCTGGAACCGTCCCGGCTATCACGAATTCTGCATGAACTCGCCGTATCTTGACTATCTCCTTGCCCAGATCGATGAAGTGGTCAGCAATTACGACTGCGACGGCATGTTCCTCGACATCGTGGGAGTGCGGCACGGCTACTGCCAGAGCTGCATCAAAACACTGCTCGATGAGGGCAAGGATCCGTATGACGACGCGAATATTGCCGAGCTTGGCGAGAGAGTGTACGCCAACTATACCAGACGTGTGCGCGAGACGGTCGATAAGGTGAAGCCGGGACTGCCGGTATTCCACAACAGCGGTCACATTCGCCGCGGCAGACGGGATCTCGCCGATGTGGATACGCATCTGGAGCTGGAGTCTCTGCCGACCGGTGGCTGGGGCTATGACCATTTTCCGTTGTCCGCTGCGTATTCCCGCACACTCGGCAAGGATTTCCTCGGCATGACGGGCAAATTCCACACGACCTGGGGCGAATTCGGCGGCTTCAAGCATCCGATGGCACTCCGGTATGAGGAAGCACTCTGTGTGGCAAACGGCGCGAAATGCTCTGTCGGCGATCAGATGCACCCGCTCGGTAAACTGGATGAGGCAACCTATGCGCTGATCGGTGAAGCGTATGCCGAAGTGGAGGAAAAGGAGCCGTGGCTCGATCATGTGACCTCTGTGGCGGATGTGGCGATCCTCAGCCAGGAGGCAATGAGCTGCTATTATTCACGCAGCAAGCTGATCCACCACCAGGGGACGGCAGGCGACACCGGTGCGGGACGGATTCTCCTGGAGGGCAAATACCTCTTTGACGTCATCGATGCGGAGGAACCATTTGACAAATACAAGCTCCTCATTCTTCCGGACTCCATTCGCCTGGACGATGCCATGGCAGATAAGGTACGGGCGTTTGTGGCAAAGGGCGGCAAGGTGTTGGCAAGCGGCACGTCCTGCCTGTCTACGGCGAAAGACGAATTTGTGGTCGATCTCGGTGCCGTATGGAAAGGTGTGTCCGCATTTCGTCCCGTATACTTCCGCCCCGATTTCGACATCGGCTGTCTGCGCAATTCCGCATACGTGATCTATGAGCAGGCGTATGATATGGAAGCAAAGCCGGACGCAAAAGTGCTGATCCACCGCGAGAATCCGTACTTCAACCGGACCACCTTCACGTTCTGCTCTCACCAGCATACGCCCA
>USGH01000326.1 GCA_900554225.1 uncultured Eubacteriales bacterium
CCCCAACATCGGCCCGCTTTCCCGGAAGAGTTTTTTGAGACCGTGGCGGGTCATGCGGAGTTTTTCGAGCAGGCTCCCTGTTACCGGATAGTGCATATACAGATCGGAATCGAACGAATTCATCTCAAATACCGGCAGCTCCTTCGGCAGGACTACGGCAACCGGCACAATCGGCTTGCCAATGTCCGGGTAGTGCTCCGTGAATCGGAGGAAATCCCGCTTGACCACGCCATACGGGGACAATTCAAAATCGTTCCAGTCATAGAAGGTGTTGCACATGCCCCATTCCTCCGCCATGAACGACGCGCCCGCCATATAGGAATAGAGATGGAGCCTACGCTGTAAGGAACGGGAGCTGCCGCCGTTATCTCCCGCCGTTTGGAACGGGAAATCCGCCGAACCGCCGATGTTCCATTCGTTTTTCCCATCGCGCTGATAGCAGCAGGCAGAAAATGGCGAACCGCCCCATGGCTCATAATACGTGCCAAACGGAATCCCATACGCCTTTGCCATACCGCGCGCATATGCCACCTGGATCCGCGTATCCGTCGTCTGATTGCCGATTTCCGGCATGAACCGTTTGGTACCGTGCGCCAGCTCCATCGGATACGCAAGGCAATGGCTGTCACAGGGAAGCAGCATTCCCTCCGTATACGCCTGCCGCTTTGCATACAAAGCCTCCGTAATACGCAAAAAATCCTCCAGCGTTTTGGGACAGCCGTATGCCTCCATTTCCTGCGCATTCATGGATTCGAGAAAGACATGCGGAAACGGAAAAGCACGCAGAATGGTGTCGGTGATCGCCTCTGCCGTCCATTCCGGACAGTGGTTGTTTTGCAGCTTGCCGAGATCGGACATATAGTTGCTCATCCACTCGTGCATCTGGAATCCCCAAAAATTCTCGCCCAACAGCTCCTCATATGTATGTATCAGGGTCATATCGTAGGGATATTCCTCCAGATAGCAGCCACCCTGGAGCCGATCGATATAAAACGGGCAGTGCATATCACGCACCATGGCGTACAGCGCACCCTCTGTACGGGCGAGGGTATTGAATTTCAGCTCCTCGGGGATGTCGATGGACTGCGAAAAACGGATCCCGGCGGATTTGCCGATCAGTCCGGCACGTACCTGCGCATCCCATGTCTGCGGCATATAGCAGTGTAGATAATGAAACATAACGTCCTCCATGGCACGCTTGCCAATTTCTGATTTTTATTTCTATTATAGCATAGAGCGCACCGAATGTAAATGAAAAACCACAAAAAAAACACACCCCGCAGGATGTGCTTTCTGTCGCTCATTTCTTATCGAATTTTTCCCGGCGCGCGGTGGAATAGCGCATCATTGCCCGCATACCGTCCACGTCCTCCGTCTCAAGCATATTTTTCAGCTCCGTGAATTTGTCGATAAAGAGGTTCATCTGATGGAGCAGCGCGTCCTTGTTGGCGATGAAAAGCTCGCTCCACATCAAATCGTTGATCCGCGCGATCCGGGTCAGGTCGCGGAAGGAATCTCCCGTGAATTTTTCCATGTTTTCCTTGTCGTTGCAGGTCATGAGCGTAATGGCGATACAATGCGTCAGCTGCGACAGGAAACCGATCATCTCGTCATGCTCCTCCGGGGACAACGTGGCGACGCGGGAGAACCCGAGCAGTCTGCCGATCTCCACGCACGTCTGGATTGCCTCGGGTGTATTTTTCGCGGTCGGCGTCACGATATAGTTCGCGCCTATGAACATCTTCTCCGTGCTGTTTTCCACACCGGATACCTCACGTCCCGCCATCGGATGCGCCGCGATAAACTCCACGTCGTCCCGAAGCATATCCTGGATCTGGTAGACCACGCTCCGCTTCACACCCGTGACATCGGTGAGCAGTACGCCGCTTTTCAGCAGTCTCTGATGCTCCCGGATCCATTCGACAAAGATATGCGGATAAAGCGCAAATACCACCAGATCCGCTTCCCCGATCAGCCGCTCGTCAGAGGGCGCGCCCGGGATCCGACCGATGGTGATCTTTTTGAGGTCGATGGACGCCACGCGGTCGCGCCCCCGGTGTCATGCCGAGGACGCAAATGCGAACAGGACGTTTTTCTCCGAAAGCGATGCGGCGAGCGCGCGTGCGCGCACGTTGC
>USGH01000327.1 GCA_900554225.1 uncultured Eubacteriales bacterium
CGGTCAATCCCGTGTCGAGCCCGTTCTGCCGCAGGATCCGGATCAATCCGGGCAAGTTGGGGATGTAGTAATCCGCATTGCCGCCCGCGATAAAATCGGTCAGATTCAGGCTTGTCCCGACCGCTACCGTCGTCGCACCGGACGATTTGCCCGCGCGGATGCCGTTCAACGTGTCCTCCACCACGATACACTCCTCCGGCTTCACACCGAGTATCGCGGCACCTTTTTCGTAAATCTCCGGCTCCGGTTTGTTTTTGGTTACGTCCTCTCCGGAAACGATCGCCGGGAATGCAGTCTCCGGAATCCCAAGCGCGCGCAGATTGTGGTGGATCTTCACCTTATCCGCGCTCGAACAGATGGCAAACGGGATCCCCTGCTCTGTCAATGCCGCGATAATCTCCCCGGCGCGCGGACAGGTATAGGAGCGATTGATTTTCTCGCCATACACATCGTACACGTGATCGCGCACCTCGGGTGTATAGGCGACCCCATATTTGCGCGCAACATTGCCGAGATACGCATTCTCCCCTGCACCGACATAGGGAGCAAAATCCTCCGGCGTGGCGTCGATTCCAAATGGTTGAAAGCCCTCCATTGCGGCATGGAGCATCACCACCTCTGAGTCGATCAGCACACCATCCATATCAAATAACACTGCTTTTTTCATATTCTCTCCTGTCGTGACCTTATGACAGGGCTGCCATGCGGTCAAAAATGGTCTGATAAAACTGCAAGGTTTTTGGTTCGGCGACTTCCCTGCCGGAGAGGTAATACCGCACAGTGCCGCCCACATCCGTTTTGCATCCATTCTGTGCTGTGTCTGCGTCCTTTGCAAATCCGTTCTCGCGCAACACATCGCACATCCGATTTACAGTGCCTGTATTGCCGTCAATGCACACGGTATCGCTCCCCAGGCAGGCGGTAAAGCTATCCCGGAATAGGGTAAAATGCGTACATCCAAGCACACAGGCAGCGTATTTGTCCGGCGGGATCACCTCACGCAGATACGGCACGATCACCTCAGGCGCAAATTCTCCAGCTTCCGCATAGGTCACAAGGCGTGGGGTGGGAATGAGGATCGTGGCCGATGGATCCGCGTGGTGTACATCGAGGAGATGATGGAGCTTTTCGCCATGGATCGTCGCCGGCGTCGCGCATACGAGAATTCTGGCTCCCGGATAGCGCAGGATCGCCGGACGAACCGCCGGTTCCATACCGATGATGGGGAGCGGAAACCGACTGCGCAGTTCCTCTACCGCCATACTGGTCGCGGTATTGCAGGCGATCACAAGAATATCCACGCCATGCTTCACCAGAAACGTCACCGCATCCACGACATACCGGCGGATCTCCTCCCGGGATTTGGTTCCATACGGCACGTGATCGGTATCCGCGTAATAAAGGTACCGTGCGTTCGGACAGCGTTGGCGTGCCTCATACAGTACCGTCAGACCGCCGATCCCCGAATCCAGAAAACCGATCACCGGATCGCGCCGCAAGTTCTTCTCCATAGCCATTGCCTTTCTTTTGTGGTATACGCTGATTTCATCATGCAGATAGTATACCACACCTCCCCGAAAATTGCAAGAATCGACAAAGGAAAATCCGCCTGCCGCGGAAAAATCCACAGCAAGCGGACGATGGATCTCAGATCCGGGATCGCGGTGAAACAGCTCCTCCGCTACTGCTGGCGTTTTCCAGCGGCGAAGGAGATTCATCCGTTATCGAAACGCGGCGCATGAAGAACACGTGCCTAAGATGAATCAGTGACCGCAGCAGCAGAACAGAATGCAGAGGAGGATCAGGATCCAGATCCACTCATTATTGTCGAAAAGATTGCAGAAGCATCCCATATTGTTATCCTTTCTCTTTACCGCCTTGACGCGGTTTCCCTCGGTTTTTCCGTACCCGGTTGGACACGGGCTTCGGTACGGAGAGTCGTTTCTTCCCGACTCTGCTATCAGGATATGCCGCCGGTTCGGAAAGGTTCCGGTTGCAGCAGCAAATATGGAAGAAAGGATTTTGCAGGCGTGACGCACGATGCGTCGTTTCTGTGCCACCCTGTTGGATCGCACATGGATTCCTCTCATCGATGCGCGGAAGCC
>USGH01000328.1 GCA_900554225.1 uncultured Eubacteriales bacterium
AGGATGGGGAAGGAGGGCTCCGCAGAGTCCTTCTTCCTCGTCCTTTGGTGCGCCGCAAGGCAACAATGAAATCTACAGAAGCGATGAGGTATTCTCTACTGGTGAAGCCAGAAAGAAGCCCATAGCTACCCGCAGTTTCCTTATAAAAAACAAAGGAAATCAGCAGACTGCAAGTCAAAAAAGCCGTACTGCAAGTACACCGAAGCCGCGCGGCGCGGTACCGGATGCCACGGCATCCTCGTACCTGCCGCGCGCAATAAGCAGACTGCAAGTCAAAAAAAACGCGCGACGCGGTACTTCGTACCTGCCGCGCAATATCATACATCCAAAATTCAAGAGTGCCGGGACAAAGTCCCGGAGAAAGGCACACCAATGCTCAAAACAAAAATCGTCTGCACCCTCGGTCCCGCCTCCAACTCGACCGAAATGATCGAAAAAATGATCGAAGCCGGGATGAACGTCGCCAGACTCAACTTCTCGCACGGCACGTACGAGGAGCATGAGGCAGTGATCGAACGGCTGAAGGAGGTCCGCGCACGGATGCAGGTCCCGCTTGCCATCATGCTCGATACCAAGGGTCCCGAGGTGCGCATCCGGAAATTCGACGGCGGCTCCGCGGTGCTGGAAACCGGGGCGGATTTCACCCTGACCACCGACGATGTGCTGGGCGACGCGTCCCGTGTGACCATCTCCTACGACCGCCTGCCCGGTGAGCTCTCCCCCGGCGACCGCGTCCTCCTCGACGACGGCAATATCGAACTGACCGTGCGGGAGTGCGTCGAGCATGAGATCCGCTGCACCGTCACGGCGGGGGGACTGCTCCGCAACGGCAAGGGGGTCAATATCCCGAACGTCCACCTCCATATGCCCCACATGAGCGAAAAGGACAAGTGCGACCTCCTGTTCGGGATCCGGCACGACGTGGATTTCGTCGCCGCTTCGTTCATCCGGAGCCGGGAGGACGTGGTCGGGATGCGCAAATTTCTCGACTACAACGGCGGCCACCAGATCCGCATCATCTCCAAAATCGAGAACCTGGAGGGCGTGGGCAACTTCGATGAAATCCTCGATTCCTCCGACGGCATCATGGTCGCCAGAGGCGATATGGGCGTGGAGGTGCCGTTTGAGCGGCTGCCGGGTCTCCAGAAACGCTTCATCAAGGCGTGCTACCAGAGCGGCAAGATGGTGGTGACGGCGACGCAGATGCTGGAGTCCATGATCGAGCACCCCAACCCGACCAGAGCCGAGATCTCCGACGTGGCGAACGCCGTGTTCGACGGAACCAGTGCCGTCATGCTCTCCGGAGAGACCGCCATGGGGAAATACCCGCTCCGGGCAGTCCGCGCCATGGCAAAGATCGCGGAGCAGGCGGAGGAGGACGCGTGCCAGATGGATGCCTACGACGGAATGCGCTATGCCGTCGATTACAACGATGTGACAAACGCGGTGTGCGACGCGGCCTGTACAACGGCGAGAGACAGCCGCGCCAAGGCGATCATCACCATGACGGCAACCGGCCGCAGCGCACGCCGCATGTCGAAATTCCGCCCGATCGAGCCGATTGTGGCAGCCACCCCGGACGAAAAGACGTTTCATCAGCTCTCTCTGTCGTGGGGGGTCTATCCCGTCCTCGCCCTGACGCAGGATACGCAGGAGGCTCTCTTCCGCCACGCCGTGGACTGCGCCAAGCAGCTCTCCATCGTGGAGAAGGGCGACCGCGTCGTGATCTGCGCCGGGATCCCGGTCGGCCGCAACTGCAACACGAACACGATCAAGGTGGAGGTCGTGGACGAGAACCGGGATCTGTGACGCGCCGGGGGGATTGGTGGGACCTGTCCCACGCCCTGCATGTATGACTTGCAGTCACGCCATGGAGCGCGGCAGGTACGAGGATGCCGTGGCATCCGGTACCGCGCCGCGCGGCTTGCACGTACTGGCGGGCAGGTACTGTGACTTGCAGTCGGCTTATATCCTTTGTTATTTTATAAGGAATCGGCGTTTGGCTTATGTCGTTTGTTTTTGCTTCACCAGGGATGAATACCACGTCATACGTGTAGATTTTATTGTTGCCTTGCGGCGCACCAAAGGACGAGGAAGA
>USGH01000329.1 GCA_900554225.1 uncultured Eubacteriales bacterium
CGATTTGGCTCTGAAAACGCTCAATTCCCGCGACGAGGAAGCCGCGCCGAGGCTGGACATCATCATGCAGACCCGCGTATTCGATCTCGGCTGGTTTTATAAGGTCGGCACCTACTGCGACGAGGTCATCTATATGATCTGGCAGTATACGCCGAATTTCACCTCCCGCTATGAAAAATTTGCGCTTCAGGCACAGGAAGACATCGATCGGATCAACGAAAGTTTCTCCCAAAACTGAACCGTATGCCTCTCCGCGTGCGAATTCGCAAAAGAATGTCGCACGCGGTTGTTCTTTTTTTGAGAGGAATTTACTTGCTACAAATGTCACTATTACGGTAAATCTATTGACAAAATATCCGAATACTGCTATACTTGTATAGTGATAATCGTAAAAATATCCCGAAAGGAAGAACTGTATGAAGAAGACACTATCCTGTATGCTGCTTGCTGCACTGCTCCTTTCCGCGTTTGCTTCCTGTTCCTCCGGTGATGGCGGCTCCGGGGAAACAACACCTGCTGCCGATACGACCGCATCCACAACGGAAACGGAATCTGTCGAAACGGAACCCGAAAAGTTCACCCCCGATCTGCCGGAGCGCGATTTTGAGGGCTATACCTATCGCGGACTGGTGCGCGGCTATATCGATTCCCACTGGTATACCCGCGATTTCTATGCAGAGGAGCTGACCGGCGAACCGATCAACGATGCTGTGTACAACCGGAACGCCGCCGTGAGCGATCGCTTCAACGTGAAAATCGAACAGCTTGACGGCAAATCGCTCGGTATGGAGGGATATGCACGCAAAACGGTGCAGGCGGGCGAGGACGCAATGGACGTGGTGCTGGGAACGAGCGCACTGAACACGCTCATCACGGACGGCATTCTCGTGGACCTGAAATCGGTGCCGTACATCGATCTCGAAAAGCCCTGGTACGATCAGAATTCCATCGCATCCCTGTCGATCGCCAATAAGGTGTACGTAACTGCCGCCGAGATCAACATCATGGATAAGGACGCGACCTGGTGCGTGCTTTTCAATAAGGATATGGCACAGGATCTGTCCCTCGGCGATTATTACCAGATGGTGCATGATGGTACATGGACACAGGACGTGATGCTTGCCGGAATGGAGGCGGCGTCCATTGACCTGAACGGCAACGGTGAACGGGACGCGGACGACCAGTGGGGCAACGTCGGTGAGAACTTCGATACCATGGGCTATATGGTCGCATCCGGCGCGCGCTGCTTCACGAAGGATGAGAATGACCTGCCAAAGCTGTCCGTACTCGATGAGCGGTATGTGGATTCCTATACCAAGGCGATGGCGATCAATGGCAATTTTGATCTTTGTATGTACGCCAGCAAATTCGGCAACGACTGGTCTATCCTTGACTCTGTGTTCACGGAGGGTCGCTGTCTCTTCTCCTTTGTCGGCATGAACCGTGTCACTCTCTTCCGCGAAATGGAAGCCGATTTCGGTATTCTCCCCGCACCGAAGTACGATGAAGCACAGGATTCGTACTATAATGTCATCAGCTGTGGCAATGCAACCTTTGTCAGCATCCCGAAGTCCGTCCAGGATCTCGAACGGACCGGTATCATTACCGAGGCTCTCTGCGCGGAATCCCTCTATACCCTCACCCCCGCGTACTACGATATTACCCTCAAGACCAAGGCGGCGCGCGATGAGGAATCCTCTGCGATGCTCGACATCATTTTCGCTTCCCGTGTCTTTGAGCTGGGCAATTTCTATGGTTGGGGCGGAATGTTTGACCTTCCCGGCACCCAGTCCGCAGCGGGCAAAACGGACATCGTATCCGCCGTTGAGGGAAAACTGAAAACCACCACTGCCGCCATGGAAAAGACGATCAACGCGGTACTGGAAAATACGCAGTGAGATCTGTATGACAAAAAACGGAGAACGCCGATCGGATACGGTATTCTCCGTTTTTTTTGTTGCGTTGTCACTCGGTTGCCTGCGGGAAAAAGCCTTGCAGAGCTGCGTACAAAAACGACCGGAAAGCAGGGGGGACCTCATTTTCCGCCGTCATTCCCATTCCCGGATGGTGGCATAGGCGTGCAGGAG
>USGH01000330.1 GCA_900554225.1 uncultured Eubacteriales bacterium
CGATTTACGGCGTCGTGGACGGGCTGTTCGTGTCCAATTTCGTCGGAAAAACCGCGTTTGCCGCCATCAATCTCGTTATGCCGTTTGTCATGGTCATCGGCGGCGTAGGCTTTATGATCGGTACCGGCGGAACCGCGCTCGTCTCCCGCGTTCTCGGTGAGGGAAAACGGGAGCTTGCCAATCGCTATTTCACCATGATGGTCTGGCTGTCAATCATCGTCGGTGCCGTTCTCTCCACCGTCGGGATCGCCTTTATGGAGCCTGTTTCCCGTTTTCTCGGTGCCACGGACGCCATGCTTCCCGACTGCGTCCTGTACGGTCGGATCTGCATCGGCTTCTCCGTATCGTTCATGCTTCAGAACCTGTTCCAGAGCTTTCTGATCGCGGCGGAAAAGCCCAAGCTCGGTCTGGCGGCTACCGTAGCGGCAGGGGTGACGAATATGGTGCTTGACGCACTCTTTATCGCCGGATTCCGCTGGGGCGTCGCCGGAGCCGCGATCGCTACCGGACTGAGCCAATGTGTCGGCGGGATTCTGCCGCTATTCTATTTCGCCTTTCCGAACAATAGCCTCCTGCGCCTGACCAGAACAAAGCTGGAAATCCGCCCGATCCTACAGGCATGCGGCAACGGATCCTCGGAAATGATGAACAATATCGCCTCGTCCATCGTCGGAATGCTCTACAATTTCCAGCTGCTGAAATACGCGGGAGAGGACGGCGTGTCCACATATGGCGTATTGATGTACGTGAATTTCTGCTTTGCGGCGATCTTCATCGGTTACAGCGTCGGCTCCGCGCCCATTGTCGGCTACCACTTCGGTGCGCAAAACCGATCGGAACTACAGAATATGCTGCGCAAATCGATCATTCTCATGGGTACGGGCGGTGTGATCCTCGCGCTTGCGGCACAGCTGCTTGCCAATCCCCTTGCGCATCTTTTCGTAGGCTATGACGCAGGGCTGTTCGCCATGACGACCCACGCGTTCCGGCTCTATTCGTTTGCGTTTTTATTCATGGGATTCAATATTTTTGCGTCCGGCTTCTTCACCTCGCTGAGCAACGGCGGTGTGTCCGCAGCGATCGCTTTTCTGCGCACCCTCGTTTTCCAGGCCGCTGCCGTCCTCATCCTTCCCATTCTTTTCGAGCTCGACGGCATCTGGTGGGCGATGACCACGGCGGAGGTGTTCGCATTCGTGATCTCCGGCATCTTTCTCCTTGCCAACAGAAAGCGGTACGGATACTTTGGAAAATAAAATACCCACGGCACGACAGCAAAGCCGCTGCACACGTTATGCGTATGCGGCGGCTTTTGGCGTTGGTTACTGTCCGGAAACCTCTGTATAGAATTTTTCAATGGCTTGCAGCGCACCCTTTTCGTTCTTTGCGTACCAGGAGGTGTAATCTGCCGATTTCTGCTCAATGACCAGTCTGCCGAGCGTGTAGAACAGATCGCTCATCTGACCGCTGCCGCCGAAGTAGTTCATACCCACATCATAGGCGATGGTGTCAAACAGAATATCCATCATGGCGACCGTATCCTCGTCCCGCGCGATCTTCCCCGCCAGCAGCATATCATAGTACGCCGGAATGACGGTGTCCGCCGACTCGAATGCCAGCAGCTCCACAACGGCACCGACCATTTCCGCGTTTCCGATCGACTTCGGCACACCCATCAGACCGCCCCAGTCCAGGGACACATAGTCCGCCTGTTCTTCATTGTACTTCGGATACGGCAGAATACCGATTGCCGCCTCCGATTCCCGGAAGGAGACGGCGTGTGAGATCGGAGAGAGCAGGAACAGCAGCTTGCCGTTCATCAGCATCGGATCCGAATCCGCATATTCATCCGATTTGGGCATATATACCGCGCCATTCCTGATCACATAGGCTTGCAGCTTTTCTACCAGGGAGATCATTTTTTCCGTATTCTGCGCAAGCGTCACGCTGCCGTTCTCGACCATACCCCTCACGAACTGATCCGCCCCGTATTCGAGAGCCACGAACATCGAGATCACGTAAGCCGACAACCCCCACAAGTCGTAATCATCAAACCCACCCACGCCCTTCAGAACCACCACAACGCAC
>USGH01000331.1 GCA_900554225.1 uncultured Eubacteriales bacterium
GGAGTACGTTGTTGTACGTCTCGCGGCAGTGCTCCTCGACCTCGGCACTGATGTAGTCGAGCTCTGTTGGGGCGACGGTTACCGGAATCACTCCGATCTCTGCGGTATCGTGGGTACTGGTGACGTAATTCTTCTGGTTTTCATCGAGCTTTGGATACGGCACTACGCCCAGACCATCCTCCATCTCACGGGTCGTCGCGTTTTCCAGAGAACCGAGCCGCTGGTAGCCGATGAAGAGGGACCGCCCCTCCGTGAACATGTTGACAACCTGTTCCTCGGATAAACCGGACGTGATGCAGCCGTCGGAGACACACATGAGCCGATACAGCTGATCGAGCAGGTACACGCCCTTTTCGTTGTTGATCGTGATCTCCGGGTATCCGTCGGAACGCCGCGCAATATAACCGGGATCCGCGCTGATGAGGAACGGGATCATTGGTCCCCACGTTTCAAACGCCGCGTATCCGAACTGGTCTCCGGTGTCCTTCTTGCCGTCGCCGTTGAGATCTACGTAGGACTGCTCCACGAGGGTGTTGAACGCGTCGAAGGTCCAGTCTCCGGCAAGCACCACGTCGTACAGCCCCTCCCCGTCTCCGGTCATTTTTTCGTACAGGGATTTGTTGTAGAAGAGACAGTGGGAGCAACGGAGAATGTCAATGAAGTAATCGCCGCCGAGCATGTACTGGTAATTTGAGTTGATGGCGACGTCGCTCATGAAATCGTCGTACCACCATGGCTTGGAGAAATCGAAATATTTGCCGTCGAGGATGTTGTAAAACATACCTTCCAAGGTGAGCGGAGAGAGTCCATACATGTCGTTGATGATGAGGTCATACGCGTCCTCGCCCGCTGTGATGTACTTTTTGATCGTCGCGTTCACCTGGTCGTACCGGTTGTCGAGATGCTCATAGGTGAAATGGACGTTCAAGAGATCCTCCACGGCAAGATTGCGCTCATATGCCGCATCGGGCGCCGCGTCTCCGGTCAGCTCCTCCGGTCCCTCGATCATGTAGTTGGAGTTGCCGAGAGAAACCGCCGCGATGTTGGTGCTGGTGTAGATGCGGAAATCCTTGCCGTCATAATTAAAGCCCGCAAAGGGATCTGCCTCCTCCGTTTCCGATTCAACGGCGGTTTCCGTCTGCATGTCCGCGGATTTGGTTTCTCCGGAATCCGATCCACCCTCCGCATTGCCGCACGCCACCATTCCTGCTTGCAGAAGAACGAGCAGCAGGCAGAGTATGCGCTTTTTCATAGTATAGCTCCTTTCCGAATTTGCACACGTACCGGATATGCCAAGCATATCACGCACTGTCGAATGCTTTTATGCCATTATATCACAACACGCTTCTGTTTGCAATAGAAATACGGAAAAATAAATAGAAAACTGACTTTAACTATTAAATAGTTATTGCAGAATGACAAAACGCGATTTCTCGGTTTCGGAAAAACGGAGGGATTGGACACTTGGACGGAGAAGGATGGGGAAATCGCCTGTCAGGTTGCACAAAAGATATGACGTCAGCTTGTGCGTTATGACAAAAATAACTTTTTTGTACATTTGCAGGAACAAATCGGGTGGTTTTTGCGTTTATCTTATATAGATGATGTAAGACACAGCCCGAAATAGCACTGAAAAAAAGGAGAGAGCATATGAAAAAACGGTATTGGAAACGGATCCTTTCGCTCTGTATGGCAGCGATGCTTCTGGCACTGCCGATTACAGGATGCGGCAAAACAACGGTGCGGGGAGAGACGGAATCGGAGACAATCCCCCAGGCGCAGACACCGACATATCTGACGAATATCTACCGCGGTACGCCGATCCGGATCACGGATGAGAACACATCTCTCGGCGATCTTATCGAGGTGACCGCGGACGATATTGTGTTTCGCGCGAACAAGCGGATCGAGCATGGTGCATGGGGAGACGAGGATTATTCCGTGGAGCAGATCACCTGCCTGTACACGGTGCCAACATCCGGTGGGGAAGGGACACTGGAGGAGCTTGGCAATCTCCAGGGGGACGACGATACGTTCTATATGCAGGATATGCTGCTCATGCCGGATGGGGGAGTATTGGCAC
>USGH01000332.1 GCA_900554225.1 uncultured Eubacteriales bacterium
TGAAGTACAGGTCGCTGCCTTCTTCACCGGAGCCGTCCCAGTTGTAGAGGAACGCCACATCGTTGCCGGATTCGTCCTGACCAGCCGCTTCCACAGTCATATCCTTGAAGGATACGAACTGGTTCTGGTGGAGCGCAAGATCGTCAGTGCCGAGCAGTGCGGTCACGTCCAGTGCGGGAGCCACATAGCTGCCCTCTTCGATCTCAAACGTAGCGTCGATGATCTCGACCTCGCCGGACCATTCTGCCTTATAGCCCGTTACCTTGATCTTGGTGCCGGGAGTCAGCTTGGCGTAATCCTCTTCGGAGCATGCCATGTTGTAGAGGAAGTAGCCGCCGTCCATATCCTGGGTGTATACGGTAGCCTTGTCCTCCCACCAGGACTGCTTTGCCTGTACGTAGGTTTCTACAACGACCTGGGTGTCCAGTTCTGCTGCTGCATATTCCGCATAGGTCATAACGCCCTCGGACTTCACGCTCGGATCGTCCGTTGCTGCCTCGGTTTCGGTTTCCGTTTCTGCAACAGTTTCCGTTTCGGTTTCCGATTCGGCAGTGGTTTCCGTTTCCGGAGCCGTAGTGTCAGGGGTCGTTTCCTTGTCCTCTGTGCCGGAGCATGCAGAGAAGCTCAGAAGGAGAGACAGAGATAATAAAATGACAAGAATCTTTTTCATAAAAGATACTCCTTGTACGATTTCCCGTGCGCCATATCACAATGGGACGGGGATTTTTCGATGGGTGCGCGGTAGGGAAACAGAACCCCACTACAAATGTACTCCATCGATTTCTCCTATATTATACAGCATTTTCCGGATAAGTCAATGATGTTCCTGTGAATTTCCTCGGGAAATTTGGATTTTCAGCGTTTTTCACACACATCTCCGCTTTTTGCGTGCATTTCTCCAACGATATACAGCGCAGAAAAGGATCCCGCACCAGGCGGCGGCAAGGGAAGCCAGCAGAAATACGGCGGTCGTCGGCAGTGGACCGAGATCTGCGGCATCCGGCGTTTCGTCCGTTTCGCGGGAATCGAGCCGATAGAGGGAGGTCACGTCCGAGAAGAGCTTTTCCATGTACGCTTCATCGATGACCTCGTGCCGTCTCTCCGATTTTACCACGCTTTCGATCATCTGTCCCGCAGCGTCCCGGAGGGAAGCGGAGCCGTTGTAGACCGGGGTGACAAACGTGTTCTCCGTATTGGCAAGCAAAAGCCTGGAGGCGGCGATCTTCACGGCGTAATGCGCATTGTTGTCCTCTCCGCCGCGCGCGAGATAATCGAGATAGGCGGGATCGGACTGTGCCGTTGTCGTCACGGGAACATAGCCCTCCGTTTCGGCATACGCGATCTGTACCTCGTTTGTGAGCAGATACTGCGTGAACAGCCACGATGCCATCACCTCGCCCGGATCCTCCTTGTTGAAGATGCACACCGACGGCCCCTGCGAGATCATCTTGGGATCGTCCGGATCCACCTGTGGGATCGGCATTACGACCGTTTCAAATTCCACGAGCTTTTCCGGTGCGATGTCGGACAGCGGCGCGTGCGTACCCATCCAGGTCGCGCCTGCCGTGGAATCGATGGCAAAGATGCACTGCCCTGCGTTCAGGAAGTTTGCCGGATAGCTGGAGATCTTGAAGGTCGAGAACGCTCCCGTCGCTGCGTGGCTGGCGATCGTGTAGAGAAAATCCTTCGTTGTGTCGTTGAAAATCTCGATCTCCCCGTCTGCGGTCGCGTAGCCTGCGCCGGTCTGCTTCAGATACGAGATCATCATGTTGTCCGTCGATTTGTAGATGAACGGGATCAGCACGTCCTGTCCGTTTACGAGATACTTGCCGTCCGCTCCCTTTGCCATCGCCGCTTCGGAGACCTCCCAGAGAAAGTCCCATGTCAGCGTCTCCGGCAGCGTGTATCCGAGGGCTTCCACATACGTTTTGTTGATGTAGCACGCCTCCGTGGACCGCATATACGGCAGCGCATAGGTCACATCATCGATGACGCACTCCGCCAGAAACGACGGAACAAGCTCCTCCCTGGTTGGCGCGTCAAACCGGAGAGCGGAGCCGCCCAGTCCATACGCCTTGT
>USGH01000333.1 GCA_900554225.1 uncultured Eubacteriales bacterium
ATGTGCTTTTTGTCGGTGTGCGTGGCAACGAAAAAGGCGTGTCTGCCTTTCAGAAACCGCTCGGCAAACTCATAGCCCACGCGGTTCGCCTCCTCCGGTGTGATCTCTCCGGGCTTAAAGGACTGGCGCACCTGATAGGCGATCACGTCGCTTTGCTGCTCCCTGCCGGTGAGGGTTTTGTACTGCCGCTTGGAGAACAGAAACTCTGCGTCGGCGGTTTTGGGGTCGCACTGATAGGCGGAGATCAGCTCGCCGCCCTGTGTCTTATCTGGATTCTTGGAATAGTCGATGCGGTCAGTCAGGCAGTCCGCAATCGTTTTGCCCTGATTAACGTGCATGGAGATGATGCGTGTGGTCGCCATGGGGCGCGGCCTCCTTTCGGTGGGATGGATTTGTAATTTCTTTTTTGAAGTCCTCCGTATTTTTCTTGTATGTTTGCGCTGCCATGTGCTATACTATGATATAAGGAGCGTGATGCGAAATGACCTTTGGCGAAGCCATCATCAAGCTGCGCAGCGAGCGCAGGATCTCCCAACGTCAGCTTGCAGAGGAATTGAACGTGAGCTTCACCTCCGTCAATCGCTGGGAGAACGGAAGGACGATGCCCAATAGAATGACGGTGTTCGTCATTCGCAAATACTGCGAGGAGTACGGTCTGGATTTTTCTTATGACGAGGGGGTCGGCACATGAATCACAGAATGACGATAGCGCAAATCTGCGGTGCGGTGGAATCGCCGCTCTTTGACCGAAAGAGCGCCCGCATCGACGCAAAAACGCTGGCAATTCATCTGATCGCCTTTGCCAACGCGGACGGCGGCATGATCGCTGTCGGCGTGGAGGATGACGGTACGATCACCGGCATCGACGGCCATGCGGAACATATCAACGAGCTGCTTCGTGCGCCGTTTGACTTCTGCAAGCCCTCCGTGCGGGTGGAAACGGAACGGCTCTCCTGCGTGAACAGGGACGGAACGCCCGACCACATCCTGCTGATCGAGGTGTTGCAAAGCAACGACCTCCACGCCAATCAGGCAGACGAGGTTTTCTTCCGTGTCGGGGATAAGTCCAAGAAGCTCAATTTTGAGGAGCGCTTGCAGCTCATGTACGCAAAGGGGACGCGCTATTTTGAGGATACGCCTGTCCCGGACGCTGCGATGGAGGACATCGACCTCGGCTTTGTCAAGGCATACACGGAAAAGCTGGGCTACCGGAAAAGCCCAGAGGAATACCTGCGGGAGAACAAGGAATTTGTTTCGGAAAAGGGCGGCAAGGAGGCAGTCAGCACCGCCGCCATGCTGCTGTTTGGCAGGAATCCGAAGCGTTTCTTTCCCCGCGCCCGCATCCGTTTTGTCCGATATGAGGGTACGGAGGCGAAGGTCGGCGCGGAGATGAACGTCATCAAGGACGTGGTATTCGAGGGCCGCATTTTGCAGGTGACGGAAAAGGCGCTGGAGTTTGTGCGCGGGCAGATCAAGGAGCGCACCTATCTCGGCGCGGATACCCGGTTCGTCACAGAGCCGGAATACCCGGAGTTCGCGTGGAAGGAGCTGATAGTCAACGCCGTCGCGCACCGGGATTACAGCATCAAGGGTACAGACATTCAAATCAAGATGTTCGACGACCGGCTGACGGTGGAAAGCCCCGGTACGCTGCCAGGCATCGTGCGGCTGAACAATATGCGGCACGTCCACTTTTCCCGCAATCCGAAGATCGCGCAGTTTTTGCATGAATACGAATATGTGCAGGAGTTTGGCGAGGGCGTAGACCGTCTGTACGAGGTCATGGAGGCGGCGAGGCTGCCGCAGCCGGAGTATCGCGTGGAGGCGTTCATGCTATACGCCACCATTCGGAATACGAAGTCGGAGGATAACTGTGGTGGAACCACACCAGTCACCACCACAGTTATCGCCACAGATACCAGTACAGTCGCAACGATTTTAGCTTTCTGTGCGCAGCCTAAAAGCCGTGAGGAAATCATGTCCATGTGCGGACTGAAGAACAAGAACCATTTTATTAAAGCACACCTGAAGCCCCTGCTGGAAAGCGGGCAGCTTCGCATGACCATTCCCG
>USGH01000334.1 GCA_900554225.1 uncultured Eubacteriales bacterium
ACGCTGAATTATCAGAATCTTATGAACATTTATTTTGCCCGCCGCGCACATAAACTGCCCGAGTGGCACGTATTCTGTGATTGGATCCTGACCCTGCCGTACATGGATGCGTTCACCCAAGCGGCGGCACGGGAATAATATGGTACATAAAAAGCTTTGCCTATGCGGCACGATAACAAATCGAGAAAGGAGCGCGTGATATGGAGAATCTGATGGATTCCGCGCGAAAATTCCGGAGCGGCAGACTGGCGGGGATCATTGGGATCGGTGTGAATCTGTTTCTGTTTGCCGGAAAACTCACCGCCGGGCTGCTCATCGGAAGTATGGCGATGGTGGCAGACGCAGTCAATAACGTCACGGATGCTGCCTCCTCGATCTTAGTGCTGCTCGGCTATGTATTTGCCGCCAAACCTGCCGATCGCAAGCATCCCTATGGTCACGCGCGCATGGAGCATCTCTGTTCGCTGATGATCTCGATCCTTGTGACCATACTCGGGATCGAGCTGTTCACCTCCTCGTTCGATTCCCTGCGGGAGGGCGATAGCGCGGGAGCAGTGTTTTCGCCGATTGCCGTTGGGATCATGGCTTTTTCGATCGCGGTCAAAATCGCTCTTGCCATTTTCTATAGTCAGCTTGGCAAACGCATCGATTCCGCGTCTCTCCGTGCGTCTGCCATGGACAGCATCGGGGATGTGTGTGCGACCTCCGCTGTGATTGTCGGCATGCTCCTGACCCCGATCCTTGGCGCGAAAACGGACGCGGTGCTGGGTATGCTCATTGCCACGTATATCTTCGTTATGGGTGTGCGGCTCATCGTAGACGGCGTAAACATTCTTCTCGGCGAGGCACCGGATGTGGAGCTGGTCCGCAAAATCGTTGCAAAGCTGAAGAGCTATGATGGGGTGCTGGGCATCCACGATCTTGTGATCCACAATTACGGCGTGGATAAGTATTTCGCGACAGTACACGTGGAGATGGACGCTGAACGGGATATTTTTGAAGCGCACGAGCGCATCGATCAGATGGAAGCGGACATGAGTCGGGATATGGGCATCCAGCTCGTCATCCATCTGGATCCGATCTGTCTTTCGGACGAACGGATCAACCATCTGCGCGCCGAGGTCCAGTCGATCACCGCGGAGGTAGCGAGCGAATATTCCTCTCCGCTGTCCATGCACGATTTCCGTGCCGTTTTCGGACCGAATCGCACGAATCTCATCTTCGATATTGCTGCCACCGACGAAATGCCGTTGACCAACGAGGAGCTTGTGGAGACATTGCGTGCGGAGATCCGCAAACGCTGCGGGGAAAACTACCATGCCGCCATCACCATTGACCGGGATTATACCTCCAATCGCTATTGAAATACGAAAAATCCTTCCGCAGATACGAATCCGGGAAGGATTTTTTGATGCTATGGGTTTAACCGATGGCTGCGGGCAGATCGAGATTGACGGTGACGGTGTAGGTGGAAAACTCTAAGATCACCTTGTACGCACCGGCGGGAACCGATTCATCTCCGGCGGACAGCCTCACAGCGACACCGGAGTAGAAGCCTTCTTCATCGAGAACAGCCTCGCTTGCCGCCATATCAATGGAACCGTTTACAAGATATGCTGCGCCGTCTCCGGAGAATACCGCGTCGCACGGTTCGCCTTCCTCATAAATGATGTACGGATCGTCAAACCGAACGGTCAGCAGTCCGCTTGCGCTGTCATAGGACGGATTGCCGTCTGTTTCGGTGGGAACAAGCGTATCGTGTCGGATATATTCCGTCTCTGCCTCCGTTTCCGTCTCGGCTTTGGTTTCCGTCTCGGATTCCGCTGGATTTACACTGTCCACAACGGATTCCGTATTGGATTCTTCGGTCGTTTCGTTGTCTGCGCCGCCACAGGATACACACGCCAGGGCAAGGAACAAGGCGCATACCAATGTGAGATACTTCTTTTGCATAATTTCATCTCCTGCTATTCTTTCTTCGCCTGTATTATAGCATATCCTGCCGGAAAAGTATAGCGGATTTTTTGAATTTTTCGTGCCGCAGGGGGAT
>USGH01000335.1 GCA_900554225.1 uncultured Eubacteriales bacterium
GCCGCAAGGCAACAATAAAATCTACAGGAGCGATGAGGTATTCCTCATTGAGAAAGCCAAAAGAAACGACCAAAGAATAACGCAGTTTCCTTATAAATCTACACGTATGACGTGGTATTCTCCCCTGGTGAAGCCAGAAAGAAAGTCCAAAGCAAACCGCAGCTTCCATATAAATAGCAAAAGGAATCAACCACCCGCTGATTCCTTTTGTGCCTGCGCAATAGAGTTACTCCATCGCATCGTAAGCCGCATTCACCTCTGCGATTTTTTCAAGAGCCTTCGCCTCCTTCTTTTCGTACATGGAGACAAAATCGGTCTTTTTCTGCTGCATCATCGTGATGACCATCTCGTTGTAGCCGCCGAACTGGTAGTACATACCGATGTCAAAGAAACGGCTCTTGAAGATGAGGTCGAGCATCGCCGCGGATTCCTCGTCGCGGAAATACTTGCCCTTGAGCGTCGTCTCGTAGTACGCCGGGGTCAACTGCTTCTGCCCGTAGTACGCCAGGGATTCGATCACCGCTCCCGTGCGCGCCTGATCCGCGGTCGTGATCGGCACACTGATGTAGGACGTGCCGTATGCGTGCATCGTGTTGCAGTAATCCTGCTGCGTCGCGTCCCACTTCGGATAGGGCAGAATGCCGAAATCCGTGTCCATATCGCGGAACCAGCTCGCCGCCTTCAGATAGCGCGTGTAGAAGAGACACCGGTTCTCTGTGAAGATCGAATGCACCTCGTCGTCCGACGCACCGCCTAAGAAGTACGCCATCGGCTCCGTGTTCATCGTCAGCCACCGCGTCAGCACATCCACGTTCGTCTCCGTGTTCAGCGTCAGATTGATGTGTCCCTTTTCGTCGATCGTCGCACACTTGCCGCCGGAGGAGTGGAGCATCCCGATCACGGAATCCTGCCAGATCAACACCCCGTAGCGGTCCTGCAGATCCTTCTTCCCGTCTCCGTTCAGATCGGACGCCACACTGTTGCCCATCTCGTAGAACTTGTCAAACGTCCATTGGTTGTTCGCCACCAGCTCGTAGGGATTCTCCAGCGCGAAATCCTCCACCACCTGCTTGTTGAATAAGAAGCAGTACGTGCAGTCGTTGTCCAGAATCTGAATATCCCCCGTCGAGAAGAACATCTTCCCCCGGATCGAGAGATGCTCGTTCGCCTTCGGATCCCACCAGGATCGGTTCAGGTCGATGCTCGCTATCTTGTTCAGATCGAGCAACCGCCCGTTGTAGGACAGCGTGCATACGTCGTAGCACCCGATGGAGCCGAAATCGTAGTCGCTCGAGCCCGCCATTACCATGTTGTCGAAGAGCTTGTAGCCCGTTCCCGTACCGCCGGATGCCGCGCCGGATTGGTTGTCCACCCGGATGGTCACGTTTAAGAGATCCTCCGTCGCCTTGTTCACGTTGAAGCGCGCGTCGTTGATCGCCTCCCCGGTCAGCTCCTCCGCAATGAAGTCGTCAAAGGACCAGTTTCCGGCAAGCAGAATATTCATCTGCGCTCCGCTGTAGTCCGCCTTTTCCACACCGAACGGTTCCTCGGTTTCGACGACGGATTCCGTCTCCGTTTCCGTGTTCGTCCCGGCAGCATTGTCCGCGCCCTTTGTGTCCGTTTCCGTCCCCGCACCGCAGCTGACCAGCAGAATCGCCGCAAGCAGCATCGCGAGAATGTTCTTCATACCGTATCGCATATGTTTTTCTCCCTGTGTCGTGATTTTGGACGTGCCGTCCTGCTTCTCAATCATAGTATACAGGAAAAATCCGGGAATTGCAAGTGTTTGTTGGTAATAATGACATATGTAGTTTGTAAAAAAGTGCCGTGTTGTAGGGGGGATGACTTGCAGTCGGCTTATATTCTTTGTTATTTTATAAGGAATCGGCGTTGGGCTTTGATTGTTTATTCTGGCTTCACCAGTGGGGAATACCACGTCATACGTGTAGATATCATTGTTCCCATTATCATAAAAAAAAAACGAGGAAGAAGGACTCTGCGGAGCCCTCCTTCCCCATCCTCTGGACTCCACCTCATCCAC
>USGH01000336.1 GCA_900554225.1 uncultured Eubacteriales bacterium
CCCCATGTGTCGATGCCGAAGCAGTCCAGCGCCCCTATGTCCGCCCTGCGGAAGGCGAGGAAGCCCTGCTTGAGCTGATTATAAATGTAGGGAAGATCCCAGTAGTAGATGCCGTTCATCTCTACATAGTGGTTTTCAAAGCGGTGCAGCTCCCGCATGGAGATGCGCTCGCCGTCAAATTGCCCGAGTATGGCGCGGCCATTGCTGGCCCCTATGTCAAAAGCCAGTAGGTTACGCATATTATTTCACTACACCTTTCTGAAGTATGATGTTTGCGTATATCGAGGTCTCGCCGGATTGGAGCACGCAGTAGCAGGTCTTGGCCTCATCATAAAACCGGAACCGCTCATAGAAGCCCACGGCCTTAGCGCCCCTTGGGTCATGGCGGGCGACGGATTCCACAAATTTATCCCATATAGGTATGTCCAGCTCTTTGTCACAGTCCATTTTCTGCATGAGCATCGCCGGGGTATCCGTGTAGCTGTCCAGAGGGAAGACCTCGAGTATGGCGTTCAGCAGCTCCGGCGTGCCGTGACCGTCCGCCCAGAGAAATACGCAGCCGCCCTGCCTCGCTATCGAAGCACCGGGGAAGTTCCCGTCGCCTATGCATATACGGTCGCCGTGTCCCGTCTCGCACAGCACCTTGAGAAGCTCCGGGGAGAGGATGGAGGGGATGTTTTTAAGCATGGCTCGTTCCTTTCTATATGCCTGACCGGGGCGGAATGAACCGTCCCGGTCATTTTTTGAGATGATCGTTACCTTATGTTCTTGTACATGGGGCCGTAGGCGGCGCAGGCGCGGTAGTCCTGGCCTTCCTTATCCATGCCGAAGGCGTTCCATGCGGCAGGGCGGAAGATATTCTCGGAGGGCACGTTGTGCATGCATACGGGTATGCGGAGCATGGAACAGAGCGTGATGAGGTCTGCTCCGACGTGTCCGTAGGAGATCGCGCCGTGGTTGGCTCCCCAGTTCTGCATTACGGAGTAGGCGTCCTCAAAGGGGCTACCCGCCTTGCCGTCGCAGCGCGGCGCAAACCATGTGCAGGGCCATGTGGGGTTGGTGCGCTCCATGAGCTTATCCGTCACCTCGTCGGGCAGGTTCACCGTCCAGCCCTCGGCTATCTGGAGCACGGGGCCGAGGCCCTTGACGAGATTCAGTCGGATCATGGTGACGGGCATTTCCGCACGGGTGACAAAGTGGCTGGAGAAGCCGCCGCCGCGGAAGTTGTCAAAGCCGGCTTCGCACCAGACGGTAGCGTCCGTCATCTTCTGGATGTCCTCATCGGTGACTTCCCACCAACGCTTCATCACGGGCGCACCGTTTTCGTCACGGCATTCTCCGCACGCGTCGAGACAAGCGGCACCGGAGTTGAGCAGATGGATGATACCGCCGTTTTCCTTCGCCTTGCCCTCGAGATCATAACCGGTCACACGCTTGGTGGCTTCCGGAGACCAGAAGGTACGCACGTCCGCGAAGATCTGGGCACGGTTGGTGAGCAGCTCCATGAAGAGCATACCGAGACCGTTTAATACATCGTTTTCGGTTGCGAATACCATCGGCTCCTTCTTGCCGGTGAAGTCAAAGGAGGAGTTGAGGACCGCTTCCGGATAGTCGCAGTTCGGCCAATGGTCCGTCCACTGCCGCTGTCCCTGGAATCCGGCTGCAATGGCGTTGTGTCCGACTCTCTCTTCCACGAACGCATCCGGCAGATTGTCGTTGCCCTGGATCAGATCCTTGATGATGCAGTACATCTTGATCGTGAATTCCCACTGCTTTTCCTTTTCCTCCGGTGTGAACTTGATCTTTCTCTTTTCACCGAGGAAATCGACGTAATCCGGGTTGTCGTCTCTGCCTTCCTTGCAGTGTTCCTTCGTCCATGCGAGTGCCTTTTCATATGCCGCGTGGTCGTAGATGCCCTCTTCCATACGGCGGAGGATCTCGACCTCGTCTACGGATTCCACACGCATACCGAGGTATTCCTCAATGAACCGCTGATCGATGATGGAACCGCCGATACCCATGCACATGGAGCCGATCTG
>USGH01000337.1 GCA_900554225.1 uncultured Eubacteriales bacterium
GATTGTAGATCTTATTGCCCTCCAGCGCAGTACCCTTCACGTTGACACGGCATTCAAAGCCGCAGGTGATCGGCATACCCATGATCTTCCCTGCCTCAATGAACTCCCGCATACCGCCCACGCTGTCGTGGTCCATGATTCCGGCAGTGCGCAGTCCGGCTTTCCACGCGTAAAATACGGCGGATGTAGGCGTATACGGCGAGAAAGAGTAACAGGTGTGAATGTGATTGTTGACGAAGATACCGGGTTCGGTCCGCTCAATTTCCGCGGTATGGGCAGCGATCACACGGAGAGATTCCAGACGTTCGGCAGCGGAAATGTCTGTCCGGCTGATGGCTGCTATATGCATTTGCAGATCCATTTTGCTGTACCAACCTTTCATTGGAAGCCTTTGTGGCATAATTCACTGGAAGCAGCGGGAATGAATACGAGTTATTCTGAGGGATATTGACTATACGGATGCACTGGCTGCGGGGGCGGTGATCTCCGGCAGTGCGGGCGGTTCTTCGTTGTACAGAAAACGATAGGCACTGCGATATCGTTCCCATTTGGCGATCGCTTCCGGGCTTCTTCTGTCAAATCGCGGACGCAGAAAACCGCGCAGAAGAATATTTTTCGGCGTATCCTCCGGATCGATCAATTCCGTCGCGTCCGTTTTATAGCCCATTGCGTCGAGTCGAAGCAAGCGGAGCGCATCGGTAGCCGCATCACAGAATTTCTGACGCAGCATAGGGCGTTCTCCGATAAAGGAAAGTGTGGGGCAATCGAGACGGCGGTTCATATCGTGGTGACAGCATGGTGTGGAGAGGATGATCTGTGCCTGCGTCTTCATGGCGACCTCCAGAACTGCATCCGTTGCAGTATCACAGGCATTGAGCGAGATCACCATATGCGGTCTTTGCGCGGGCATATATTCGAAAATATCGCCGCAGGCGAAATGCATCCCGGTGTAGCCGAGCTTCTCGGCGATCTCCGTACATTCCGTCATCACGCTTGCCTTGCGATCCACGCAGTCCATTATGACATCACGATGCAGCACAGCGGTGATGTAGTAATATACGGCAAAGCTGAGATAGCTCTTTCCGCAGCAGAGATCTGCCACATAGAGCGTCCCGTTTTTCGGCAGTTTTTCGGCGGCGTCGCGGATGTATTCCGTAAAACGGCAGATCTGGCGGAACTTCGCCTGCCTTTTGTCGTGTACTCTGCCGTTTGCATCCGATATATCCAATGCACGCAGAAACGATTCCGCTCCGGTCAAAAGCCTGTTTTTATCGCGGTCATTGCCTGCGGTACGCATTGGCGCATTCACACCGCTGGAACGGATATTGCCTTTGGCGAGCAGCGTGATCTTTCCTTTTTGAGAGCATAACAGCGATGCGGTGCCATAATCGGTCACAAGCTCTGCCTTGCGAAACTGTGTCGGTAGATAGCGCGGCAGGATTTGGTCCATTTCATCCGCTGGGATATTTTCATGCGTGACCCTGCCCTCTGACCATTGCCGCTCCAGCTGTAGAACCATCTCACCACCGATCATGAGACATTTTCCACGTGCCTTTTGCAGCTCTGGTACAGCAGCATCGTATAAGGTCATCGAAGTGATTCCGCCATTTTGGACGCACTTGCGACAGATTTCGGCAAATTCCCTGATTTTGTCATCCATTGGCGGAATCCTCCCCGGAATTGCCGGTCGTGTTATCGGATTCCGTTACACGGGCCTTGGACTTGACCTTGAACGTAAATTTGCTCTCAGTGCCGTCAAAGATCCGTTTCAGATTGGCGCGATGCTTGACGACTACGATCACGGCTATAAATACGGCAATCAGCTCGATGCTCTTCCACGGCGTGTCGTTGATCCGGTTCAATACGATCGGAAACACCATTGCGCAGATCACGGAGCCGGCGGAGATGTATTTGGTCGCCCAGACGATCCCCACAAACAGCACAAGAAGCATGAGAAAGATCCGCCAGTCCATCATCAGCACCAGGGTAGCCAGACACAGTACGCCCTTGCCGCCCTTGAACTGGTAAA
>USGH01000338.1 GCA_900554225.1 uncultured Eubacteriales bacterium
AAACAAACGAATACAGCCAAACGCAGTTTCCTTATAATAAAACAAAGGAAATCAGCCAACGCAGTTTGATAAGCAAACGCAGTTTGATAAGCCAACCGCAAGTTACAGCACCAATCCGCCGACTGCAAGTCATAAGTAGCCTGTACTGCAAGTACGTGCAAGCCGCGCGGCGCGGTACTGGATGCCACGGCATCCTCGTACCTGCCGCGCAATCGCGTGACTGCAAGTCATAGCTATAGGGCGCGGGACAGAGTCCCGCATCAGGCGCGCCGCACCCGGCGATAGGTGCCGATCCCGGCGCAGGCGAGAAATACCGCCAGCTGTACCGTCACGACGGTAGCCCCCGTTTGCAGCGACAGCGTACACGCCAGCGTGAAGCCGATGAGGAAGCTCGCCATGGCGATTGCCGCAGCAGTCACCACCGTCCGGCGAAAGCTGCCGCAGATCTGCATTGCCGCCATCGGCGGGAAGAGGATCAGAGCGGAGATCATGATCGCGCCCATCATCTTCATCCCCACCACGATCGTCAGCCCCGTGAAGATCGCGAGGACGAGCTGCATCGTTCCCGTTTTGCACCCGGCGGCGCGGGCGAACGATTCGTCAAAGGTCACGGCGAAGATCCGGCGCGCGAAGCAGAGATACCACACGAGCACCGCCGCCGTCAGCACCACGCTCAGCGCCATATCCTTCCCCGACAGCGTGACGATCGACGCGGAGCCGAACAGGGAGGAGCAGACGTCCGCGCTTTTGACGCCCATCACGTTGTTCATGATCGTGCCGACCGCCACCGCACCCGTCGAGACGATCGCACACGCCGCGTCGCCCTCGATATGGCGGGACCGGCTCAGCCGCAGAATCAGCACCGCCGCCAGCACCACGATCGGGATGGACGCTTCCATGGACCATGCCGCGGATACGCCTGCCGCCGTGGACAGAGCGAGCGCGAAAAAGCCCACGTGGGACAGCCCGTCGCCGATCATGGAATACCGCTTCAGCACGAGCGTCACCCCCAGTAGGGCGGCGCACAGCGCGGTCAGCAGTCCCACGACAAGGGAGCGCACGAGGATGGAGGAGAGAAACGGGGTGGAAAGAATTTCTGGAATGGACATGGTTTGTTGGTCCTTTCGCGGCTATGAGCAGGCGCGCCGCAGTAGATATTGTGCAAGAGAGGCGGGCGATTCGGCGATATAGGACGCGCCTGCAAATTCGTCCCGGCTGCCGAAGCCCCAGGTCACGCCGACCGATGGGATCCCGTGGCGCGCGGCACCCGCAATGTCGTACACGCGGTCGCCGATCATGATCCAGTCGCTGCCGGGCGGGGTCGGATCGCGGCGGAACAGCTCGGAGATCACCTCATCCTTCTTCGTCCGGCTCTCGTCCAGCGTCGCGCCGCAGATCTCCGTGAAAAAGCGGTCGATGCGGCAGCCTTCCAGGATCGCGCGCGCAAACGGCTCCGGCTTGGAGGTAGCGACATGGCAGCGGATCCCGTGGTCGGTGAGGGTCCGCAGCAGCTCCGGCACGCCCGGATAGACCGTGGTCAGGCGCATTCCGCCGCCTGTGTAGAAACGGCGGTACGCGGCGAGTACGGCTTCCGCCCGGTCACGGGATACGGCGCAGAATTCCATCACGGCGGGGACAAGCGGCGGACCGATGAAACGCTCCATCCGGTCGGGGCAGGGGAGGCCGCACTGTGCGAGGGCATTTTCGAGGGAGGACAGCACCCCCGGCGACGTATCGCAGAGGGTTCCGTCGAGATCAAACAGCGCAATCATGGGCTGACCTTTCTCCGGGTTCTGTCCCGGCGTTTTTCTTTGGATTTGCAATCGGCTATATTCCCGCACGGCAGGTACGAGGATGCCTTGGCATCCAGAACCGAGCCGTGCGGTTTTTGCTTCTTCAATGAGGAATACCTCATCGCTCTTGTAGATTTTATTGCTCCTTGCGGGGGCACCAAAGAGTGGGGACGGCGGGATTTGCGAATCCCTCCTTCCCCACCCTCT